>NZ_JBIIVN010000198.1:0-3954 GCF_044339385.1 Collimonas sp.
GCACGGCTAGCTCCTTGAACTCCGCCGTGTACATCTGTTTTGGTATCTTCTTCATTGCTGGTCTTTCCAAAGGATCGTTGATTTTACGTTACCTATGGAAGACTAAATTTCGGGGGAAGCTCAATCATCTACGGTTTTGGCGCGCTAGGGGTGAGTACTTTCTGGTACGTGGTCAGCTGGTTGATCGGTTCGCTGGCGCTGGTACTGGCTTTTAGCGTGACCGGTACGCATCTGACCTTCCCGGTGACGACTAATTTCAGCCAGCTGCTGGTATGCCTTTCCTTCATTCTGACCCTTGGGCGTTGCACCTACCTGGCTAATATGTTGAGCCGTATGCAGCGCAAAATGACCGAAAAAAATCAACAACTGGCGCAGGCGATGAAGCGGGTGCAGGAACTGGCCACGCGCGACGAGTTGACCAATATCGAGAACCGTCGTTCGCTGATGGAAATTCTGGCCATCGAGCAGAAGCGCTTTCAGCGCGGCGGTACGCCGTTTTGCATCGCGATTCTTGATCTGGATGGTTTCAAGTCGGTTAATGATAATTTTGGCCATGCTGCGGGCGACATGGTGCTCAAGACCTTTGTCGAGATCGTGTGAAATGAAATGCGCCTGAGCGACCATTTTGCGCGTTATGGCGGCGATGAATTCGTGTTGGTGCTGACCGGCACCACGGTAAGCGAAGGCGTGACCGCACTCGACCGCATCTGTGCCGAGACCGAGGTATACGATTGGAGCAAGTTCGGCAAAGGAGTCGTGCTCACCGCGTCGATAGGGATTACCGATTTCCGCCCCGGGGAAACCATCGACGAAGCGTTCCAGCGCGCCGATATGGCCTTGTACGCGGTTAAGACCTCGGGACGCAACCGCGTGTTGATCAGCCCGGACAGTTTTGATACCTCAAACGATGGCACCACTATCAGAGCTTTCTGACCGAACTCTGCATCAATCACTTACTACAGAGTTCGTTGCGGTCTGTTGGCGCTTGCTAACCAGCGGTATTTCAGCGGCGCTGTTTACCCTGCCGTAGTGAACAGCTGCTTAGCTTAGCGCTTGAGCCTCGCCGCCCAAAGCAAACACCAGGTCGTTGAGCATTTTGCTGAGTTCGCCGGTCATCAGCATCATGTCGGAATCGAAGCGTTCGTCGTCGTTCTTGCTGCTGGTGTCGTTGCCTTCTTTCAGGACATCGAGCGGCGCGATGCGTTTGATTGCCAGGGATTCGGTCAGGACGAACGAAATGTGGTCGGCCCAGGTCATGGCCAGGCGTGTGCATTGCTTGCCGGCGGCAATGTGGCGGCGCACATCGTCGGCTTCGATGGTGTGGCGCACATAGCGCACTGTGGCCTTGCCCTCGCCGCTGGCACGCAGTTCGGTGTCCTGATCGACGGTGAAGCCGTGCGGCGCTTCGTCCGAGGCCAGCCAGTTGGTCATCGAAGTCAACGGCGAATGCGCGGTGCGCAGGCCGGAAATCTGCAATTTGTCGACCGCTGCCAGCAGCAGCTTGAGGATTTCCTCAGCCTTGGCCGTGCTGGCAGCGTCAATCACCAGCCAGCCGTTGACCGGGCCGATCCAGACCCAGGTATTGCGCTGGATGCTGAACGCGCGCGGCAGCAATTCATCGGTGATTTGTTCCTTGAGGTCCTTGAGCTGTTTGCGCCCGGGCGCGAAGCCTTGCTGTTCTTCAATCTCGGCAGCGCGCGCCTTGGTGACCTGGTTGACGACCGTGGCCGGCAGCAGTTTCTTTTCGGTGCCTAGCAAAAGCATCATTTGACGATTGACGGTATGCACCAGCATGCCGTTGTCGCGCGGCGACAGCCAGCCCTGGCTTTGCAATTCAAGGCTGCTGCATTTGGCAAAAGCCTGCGGCGCCAGGAAGGCTTCCAATTGTTCTGCTGAGATGGCCCACGGAGCGGGGATTCGGTAAATCTGAAGATTTTTAAACCACATGGCATTCCAATAAAAAAGCAATCGCAGGCACGCCTTCATGGCCACTTATGGAATGGCGATTACGCTGTGCCCAATCGGTTAAACGGGAGTGTTGAAGCAGCAGTTGCAGGTCAGTGCGGCTCTTGCCAACCCAGCCTGCAAAGTTATATTGATGGGAAAGTCAGATGCCCATATTAGTCAGCGTATCGGCGATTTCCCGCAACACCGGCTCCAGATGCGGATGGCGTACTGCCAGGCGCGCGGAAATGCCTTGCGCGCGTTGTACCAGTTCTGATCGCAGATCTGATTGCGGTACTTTGGCCGCGGCATCGGCAGCATCTTTTTTCAGCAGATCCTGAATATCGGTATCCAGCGTTTGCAGCAGTTGCTTCAGTTCGCTATCGACTGCGCCGCCGCTTTCCAGCGTGGCGTGGAGTTTTTGCAGGGATGCCTTGATGTTGTCGATGGTCATGGTGTGCTACTCCTGAAGTAAGTGTTGTGGCTCCCGGCAAGCGGGAACCGGCATGCATTTGGGGGGGGCGCCGCCGGCCGCGCTGTGCGCCTGACTTGCCTATCATCTCACGCCGTTCGCGGCTTCTGCAACAAGGCCTTCAAACTGGCCAGGCGGTTCTGCGGCGTGATCTGCTCGGCTTCGGTCGGCACCGCGTCGCCCTCGTCGAGCCGCATTTCCTTGACGAAACGGGATATTTCGCAATGGATCGATTCCCCGGCGCGCTTACGCTTTTTGCACCAGCTGATATGCAAGCTGCGCTGGGCCCGCGTGATGCCAACGTACATCAGGCGCCGTTCTTCCTCGATGCGGGCGGCGATGGTCTCGGGCGGGGCATCGGGATCGCCTTTGTGCGGCAGAATGCCCTCCTCGACGCCGATCAGAAAGACGTGCGGGTATTCCAGTCCCTTAGAGGCGTGCAGGGTCGACATGCGTACCGCATCCGGCTCTTCGTCACGCCCTTCCAGCATCGACATCAGCACCACCATCTGAGTCAGTTCCAGCAGGTTGCGTTGGTCGCCGTCGCCGTCCTTGCCGCCGTTGCCTTTTTCCTTCAGCCAGTTGGTAAAGTCCAGCACGTTTTGCCATTTGCTTTGGACGGCGCGGTCGTCGAAGCTGTCGTACAGATAATGCTCATAATTGATTTCCTTCATCATGTCGTCCAGCACGGCCGCTGCGTTTTCGCCGCTGCCGGCCGGGCCGACGCGGCTGGCGCGGGCTTCCAGCTGATTGATGAAATGGCAGAATTCGCGCAGCGGATAGAGCTGGCGGTCGGTCAGCTTGGCTTCGATGCCGCCTTTGAACACTGCTTCGAACAGCGAGCACTGCCATTGACCGGCGACGGTGCCCAGCACTTCCAGGGTGGCCTGGCCGACGCCGCGCTTGGGCGTAGTGATGGCGCGGATGAAGGCCGGATCGTCGTCTTCGTTGGCGATCAGGCGCAGATAACTGATGATGTCCTTGATTTCGGCGCGGTCAAAGAAGCTTTGGCCGCCCGACATCGTGTATGGAATGCGTTCGCGCCGTAAGGCTTTTTCAAAAATCCGCGATTGGTGATTGCCGCGGTACAGTATCGCGTAATCAGAGAACTTGGCGCGCCGCTCGAAACGGTGCGCCGATAGCATGATCGCCACCTGCTCGGCCTCTTTCTCGTCGTCCTCCATGCCCATTACCTTGATCGGATCGCCCAGACCGTGTTCCGACCATAGTTTTTTGTTGAACAGTTTTGGGTTGTTGCCGATGACCGCGTTGGCCGCTTGCAGGATGCGCGTAGAAGAGCGGTAATTCTGCTCCAGCTTGATGACTTTCAGATCGGGGAAATCGACCTGCAGGGTTTTCAGGTTTTCGATGGTGGCGCCGCGCCAGGCGTAGATCGCCTGGTCGTCGTCGCCGACGGCGGTAAACATCGGTTTTTTGCCGAGTCCGGTCACCAGCAGCTTGACCAGTTCGTACTGGCAGGTGTTGGTGTCCTGGTATTCGTCGACCAGCAGATAACGCAGGCGGCGTTGCCATTTGTC
>NZ_JBIIVN010000036.1:0-17997 GCF_044339385.1 Collimonas sp.
TGATCCTGCGCAAGCTGCGGCTTTTTTGCGCTGCGTTTCTGGTAATGCTTTGGCCGATGTGGCGTATGGCGACTGTCACGGCTTGAGACAATTATTGGGAAATGGGATTGTTCAGGGCGGACTATTGAAATTCGCAGCCAATCTTGCCTCCAAGTCGTAAAAAAATCCCACCCCTGCTCATTGGGCGGATAGTGCATGGCATCGACATACTCAGACCCAGCTACGGCTGGCTGCGAGGCGGTTGCCAGCAACATCAAGACAAAACCAAGAGCGCCAGCCAAACGACCGATGAGGGCATCAAACAAACCTTCGCAGAAAATGGGAGGCACTGGAAGTTGTGGCTGGCGGGTGAAAATATGCATGCAATTCTCCTCTGTTCAGGCTGACAAGAAATATACTCAGTGGACGTGTTCTGCCGGGCAGAAAGCGTCAAAAGAACGTCTGGCTGCATCTTGCAGTTGGACAAAGGCACTGCGCAATCAGCGCCGCCTTAACTTGACTGAAGCCTTAACGTAATAATTTCTGCAACGGGGTAAATCGTGCGCGGCAGATACGAATCCACGCCTCCAAAACAGGTTTTTTCGCCCAAGGAACATGAATGGGAATCGCGAAAATGATGAACGCTCACCACCGAACGATACGGCAACGGCGCCAAACATACTGAGCAGTGAATGGTGGGTACTGAGGGGGAGTCGAAACGACAGCAGGTGCGGGCAGTACAGGCAGAAAACTGGTCCGGCCGGAGGGAATCGAACCCCCAACATTTCGGGTAGAAGCCGAATGCTCTATCCAGTTGAGCTACGGCCGGATTAATCCGCCATTTGCTACGCTGATTCTGATCGCGAATACTTTACGAAAATATCTCTTAATGATCTCTTCGCATTTGATGCTCTTAGCGCTAATTGATACTGATTTTGATACCGATTTTTGTCAGCTGCAAATGAAAAACGGGCTGTCCGAAGACAGCCCGTTTTTTTAATGTGGTCGGAGTACAAGGATTCGAACCTTGGACCCCCTGGTCCCAAACCAGGTGCGCTACCGGGCTGCGCTACACTCCGAGAAGCAAGATAATAAACAGTATTCCGATTTTTGTCAAATTTTTATACAGAAAATTTTCTAAATTTTGCTGCAAAAACTAACCCAATAACGGCACTGCCAAACACTTATCCGCTGAAAAACCTGAGACACGTATTAGACCAGAATTTAGAAAAATATGCGACAAAAAATCGCATTTTTTAATAAAAAACCGAATCTTTTTTCGTCCTGCTCAAAACATCGGTAAATCATCAATTCAAAATTATTTATTCGATTAGTTAATCCTGCCGTGAGGCCAATTGCGCACGCTGAAAAATCACTTTGAAACAACTACCTTTGGCATACTCGGAGGTAATGTGAAGGTTTGCTCGATGGCGCAACAAGACGTGCTTTACAATCGCCAAACCGAGGCCGGTTCCCTGGGTTGAGCGCGAACGGGTTTTATCGACGCGATAAAAGCGTTCGGTCAATCGATCCAGATGCTCTGCAGCGATGCCGATGCCATCGTCGATAACACGCAATGTCGCGCCGTCATTTTCCATCCCCCAAATAACCGCAACATGACCGCCTTCGGGAGTGTAGCGAACAGCGTTCGATAAGAGGTTTGCAAATGCGCTTTCTAACTCATCGTGATTACCCTTGAGATCGACTTCCTGAGCCATCAAACTGATACTATGCCGGCCTGCGGATAACGCCATGGCCTCCTCAACCAACCGATTCAGCAGCGGCTTGATACGCACTGTATCAGCAGATGCTTGCTGCACCAACGACTCCAGCCTGGTCAACGTCAACATATCGGCCACCAAGCGGTGCATGCGCTGAGCTTGTTCAGCCATCAGCCGGAGCTGTTGCTGCCGGGTTTCCGCGCTCATCTCGCTGCTTAAGGCATGCTCTAGAAATCCATTGATGACGGTCAATGGCGTACGCAATTCGTGCGAAGCATTGGCGATAAAATCGCGTCGCATGATATCGGCCTTTTCGTTTTGCGTGACGTCGTGGGTAACTAAAATTTGGCGCCGATTTTCAAAGGAAATTAATTCCACCAGAATTTTTCGATCGCCATGCACGAACGGTAAAGGCCGGTCGAAACGACCCGACAACATGTAGTCAACGAAATCAGGGGAGCGAATCAGATTGGTCAGCAAGCGCCCTTCATCGCGCTCCAGATTGAGACCCAGATGCTTTTGCGCCGCCGGATTACACCACTCCAGATGCATCACTCCGTCAACGATGACCACGCCGTCGGGAAGCAGGCTCATGGTTTGCCGAAAGCGCGCCAACCATTCGGCCATCTCGGCCCGCGAACGGTCATCTTCGAGACGAATATCTTCCAGACGATCAAATGCATGTCGCCACAACCCCCAGGTTCGAGGGCGCGGAGCGCCTGGCGGGCGATCTATCCATCGCTCGATCTGGTACAACGACCACATCTGCAGAAACAACAGAACCGCCAGGGACAGGCTAAAAAAACCAGACCGATCCTGATGCCGCAGATGGCACCGATCGCCACTGCGATCAACAACAACAAACCAAACCATAACAGCGCCGGCACCCAGAATTTGTTTGTGGCACGGGTGCTGATGATCACGTGGCTGGTTCCGCGTTGAGCTTATAGCCCACGCCCCGAACTGTTTTCACATAGTCTGCCGCTACCCCGAGCGATTTGCGCAAACGCATGATGTGAACATCGACTGTACGCTCCTCGATGAAAGTATGGTCGCCCCAGACCTTGTCGAGCAATTGAGCGCGCGAGAAAATCCGGTCAGGATGCGCAATCAGGAAGCGCAGCAATTTGAATTCGGCCTGATCCAGTTCTACTTCCCGATTATCAACGCTAACCTGATAACGATCAGTATCGATGCGGATCAGCCCGAGAGTGAGCATGCTCTGTCCGAGCTCAGGCACTTTGCGTCGCAACAGCGCCTGAATCCGGGCAATCAGCTCGCGTGGCGAGAATGGCTTGGTGACATAGTCGTCGGCACCGGCATTGAGCCCTCTGACCTTGTCCTCATCCATTCCCTTGGCCGTCAGCATGATGACTGGCAAAGTGGCGCTGCGGGGCTGTGCGCGCCACTCCTGCAACAGCACCAGACCGGATGTGTCCGGCAACATCCAGTCCAGCAATACGGCTTGCGGCAATACGCCGCCAATGGCCTGGCGCGCCTCGCTTGCACTATAGGCGATCTCGCAGGAGAAACCGGCATCGTCTAGCGTAAAACGCAATAGCTCGGCGATGCCAGGCTCGTCTTCTACAATCAGAATGTGAGTTTGATATTTCATTAAATTTACTGAAGGACCAGTCATCGCGGCGATATAGCGTGGCGGGCTTTCCTGTTTTCAACTGATTAAGCAAAAAATTCAGGGCAGCGCGATATTGCCACATGAAAGGCGCAAGCGGCTCCCCGGTCGGTATTCAACTGAGCAATCACATCCCCACTTTATCGGCAATCCGACGCGCGGCGGCTTGAGCCTGCTCGGCATCCTTCGCCTCGACCATCACCCTGATCAGGGGTTCAGTACCAGAGGCGCGGATCAGCACGCGCCCATTATCCCCGAGTTCGCGTTCGACAGCGTTCCTCTCCGCCACCATCGCCGGATTTTTCTGCCAGTCGAAACCAGCGCTGACGGTGACGTTGATCAAGGTTTGCGGATACAGCGCAATGTCTGCGGTCAGCTCCGCCAGCGTTTGACCGTGGCGCTTCAACGCCGACAACACTTGCAGCGCAGAGACGATACCGTCGCCGGTGGTGTGCTTATCGAGACACAACAGATGCCCCGAACCTTCTCCACCCAGAGCCCAGCCTCGCTCTTTCATCATTTCCAGCACATAGCGGTCGCCAACCTTGGCCCGCGCAAATTCGACGCCCATTTTACGGAACGCCACTTCCAGTGCCATATTGGTCATCAGCGTGCCGACCGCGCCCTTTACCGGCCCTGTCTTCATGCGATCCTTGACCATCACATACAACAGCTCGTCACCGTTATAAATGCGGCCGCTTGCATCCACCATCAAAAGGCGATCGGCGTCACCATCCAGAGCAATGCCGATATCTGCATGATTGGAGCGCACTGCCAGCGCCAGCGCATCCGGCGCTGTAGCGCCGAAACCGGCATTGATATTGAAGCCGTTGGGCTGATTGCCGATGGCGATCACCTCGGCACCCAGCTCATGGAAAACGAAGGGCGCAATGTGATATGCCGCGCCATGCGCGCTATCGACGACAATGCTCAGGCCACGCAGGTCGAGCTCATTCGGAAAAGTACTCTTGCAGAATTCAATATAACGCCCGGCGGCGTCGTCAAGCCGCTTTGCCTTACCCAATTTATCAGAGGTTACGCACTCCATCGGCAAATCCAGAGCAGCTTCGATGGCTGTTTCCACCGCATCCGGCAACTTATTGCCCTGCGCCGAAAAGAACTTGATGCCGTTGTCTTCATACGGGTTATGCGAAGCAGAAATCACAACCCCGGCAGAAAGACGCAAAGCCCGCGTCAAATAGGCAATCGCCGGCGTCGGCATCGGCCCCGCCAGCATCACATCAACCCCGGCGGCAGCAAAACCAGCCTCCAATGCCGCCTCAAGCATATAACCGGATACACGCGTATCCTTGCCGATCAACACGGTCGGCTTGGCCGCCGCAGATTCGGCCTGAGCCAGCACTTTGCCGGCCGCGTAGCCGAGTCTCATCACAAAATCGGGGGTGATCGGCGCGATGCCGACCCGACCACGTACACCGTCGGTACCAAAATATCTTCTTGTCATCTCAATTTCACTCATTTATTTTTTTGTGGATTGTGTCTCTAGCGAACCGATAGCATCCCGTCAGGATTGTGCAAAGCAGTTATGATTCAGCGTGCTGCCTGCCAGACCTTGAGCGCATCGACCGTCTCAGCAACGTCGTGCACGCGAACGATCTTGGCACCACGGGCAACTGCAGCCAAAGCAGTCGCCAGGCTGCCTGCCAGTCGTTTTTCTAAAGGTTTACCGGTCAACTCACCCAGCATGCTCTTGCGCGACATACCTGCCAGCAAAGGCAAGTCCAGACGCTCCTGAATTACATCAACGCTTTGCAACAAAGCAACATTATGCGCCAATGTCTTGCCAAAGCCAAAGCCTGGATCAATGCTGATACGATTTCGCGCAACACCGCCCTGCTCTAGCGCAGTAACGCGTTCTCTCAGGAAGTCGATCACTTGCGTCACCACATCCTGGTATCGCGGATTAAGCTGCATGGTTTGAGGGTCAGCCTGCATATGCATGACGCACAGGCCGCAATCACTCTCCGCGACGGCTTGCAGGGCTCCCGGAGCGCGAAATGCGTTGATATCGTTGATCAGATCGGCGCCGGCAGCAATTGCCTCGCGCATCACCAGCGGTTTGTAAGTATCGATCGAAAGCGGCTTACCGCAGTCGCGCAGCGCATAAATTGCCGGCATGACCCGATCCAGCTCTTCTTCCAGCGACAACGCAGGACTGCCGGGACGACTGGATTCGCCGCCGATATCGATGATATCGACACCATCCGCAATCATTTGTTCGGCATGCGATAGCGCGCACTCTAGCGAATGGAATCTACCACCATCGGAAAAGGAATCTGGCGTGACATTGAGGATGCCCATTACCAAGGGCCGCGCGCCGGGCGTATTCAATGGCAACCGATAACGGCCACATTGCAGGTATTGTTGCATTTTGGAAAACGAGAAATCTCGGGAACAGGAACGTTACACAAATAAAAAGGGTGAGGATCGCTCCTCACCCTTTGCTATAAGAATCAATTACAGTTGTCACCATATGCGCCAATCATGCGCATCGCCCGGCTATCAGGCTGGCGCCGTCGCGTTCGGCGAAACGCCGCCAGAAGAATTGTCGCTAGGCGTCTTACGCACCGAGCTGCCAGGCTTCGGCAAGCGTGGCTCAAGGCCTTCCATAATGGCATTGATCTGGTCTGCATCAATGGTTTCCCAATCGAGCAGCGCTTTTGTCATTGCCTCGACCTTGTCCCGGTTTTCCTCCAGCAGACGACGCGACAACGCATATTGCTGATCGAGGATACTGCGGATTTCGGTATCCACTTTTTGCTGAGTAGCTTCGGAAACCGTCTTCGACGACATCCGACCGAAATACGCATCTTGCTCCGTATCTTCGTACACCATGGTACCAAGGGTTTCAGACATGCCATAGCGGGTCACCATGGCTCGTGCCAGCTTGGTGGCGCGTTCGAAGTCATTCGATGCGCCGGTCGACATCTGGTGCATGAAAATTTCTTCTGCGATGCGGCCGCCGAACAGGATAGCGATTTCCTCGAGCATCTTATCCTTGTACATGTTGACACGGTCATGCTCGGGCAGTTGCCAGGTCAGGCCAAGTGCAAAGCCACGCGGCATGATGGTGACCTTGTGAACAGGATCGGCTTTCGGCAACAGTTTAGCCACTACAGCATGGCCGGATTCATGGTACGCGGTGTTACGACGTTCCTCTTCACGCATCACAGCCGACTTGCGCTCAGGGCCCATGACGATCTTGTCCTTGGCGTCTTCGAAATCCTGCATTTCCACCAGACGTTTGGCGCGCCGGGCCGCAAACAGCGCAGCTTCGTTGACCAGATTGGCCAGATCGGCGCCAGAGAAGCCAGGAGTGCCGCGCGCCAGTATATCGGCCTTGACGTCGGTAGAAATCGGTACCTTGCGCATATGCACGTTGAGGATCTGCTCACGACCACGAATGTCCGGCAAACCAACCACCACCTGACGGTCGAAGCGGCCGGGACGCAGCAGGGCCTTGTCCAGCACATCGGAACGGTTAGTGGCAGCAATCACAATCACGCCCGAATTAGCTTCAAAACCATCCATCTCGACGAGCATCTGGTTCAATGTCTGTTCGCGCTCATCGTTACCGCCGCCCATACCGGCGCCGCGATGACGGCCAACTGCATCGATTTCATCGATGAAGATAATGCAGGGAGCGTGCTTCTTGGCGTTCTCGAACATGTCGCGCACACGTGACGCACCGACACCAACAAACATTTCAACGAAATCGGAGCCGGAAATCGTGAAGAAGGGCACCTTGGCTTCTCCGGCAATCGCACGGGCCAGCAAGGTTTTACCCGTGCCTGGGGGGCCTACCATCAGCACGCCATGAGGGATGCGTCCGCCCAGCTTCTGGAACTTGGTTGGGTCGCGTAAGAAATCCACCAGTTCGGATACTTCTTCCTTGGCCTCGTCGCAACCGGCGACATCGGCAAAGGTTACCGAATTGCTGTTTTCATCGAGCATGCGCGCTTTCGACTTGCCGAACGAGAAAGCACCACCCTTGCCACCGCCCTGCATCTGACGCATGAAGAAAATCCAGACGCCGAGCAACAGGATCATCGGGAACCAGGAGATGAAAATCTGTTGCAGGAAAGACGGTTCTTCCGGCTGCTTGACATCGAACTTGACGTTGTTATTGATCAGGTCGCCTACCAGGCCACGATCCAGCGTCGTGGCGGCAGTCTTGACCTTCTTGCCGTCCGAAGTGGTAGCGACAATGCTACGGTCTTCAATGACCGCATCGGTGATGTGCCCTGACCGTACTTCATTAATGAAGTCGGAATAAGCCATCGGCGCAGCGCCACTGGCTAGTCCGCGTCCATCAAACTGCTTGAACACGGTGAAAAGCACGAGGGCAATAACCACCCAGATGGCGGCTTTGGAAAACATATTGTTCACTAGAACTCCTTGGACGCACTACGCGCCTGACATAGATACAGCATCGACATATTCTAGGAATTTACTCGGAATAGGCGGCGCTTGCTAGGTAGGATATGCGGCCTCACCAGTGAATAATCAAGGAAAACTTGAGAACTATCGCGGATTTTTTAATATCTTTCCAAGCAAGAAGATTTCCGACGACTTATCGCGGCTGGCTTTCGGCTTTCTGGAGGCTACTGTTTTGAATTCTTGACGAAACTTCATCAACACTTCATTGTAGCCGGTACCATTGAAGCATTTTGCCAACAGCGCGCCGCCTGGCTTCATGTGCTGCTGCGCAAATTCAATTGCCAAATCGATAATCTCCTCAACCCGCGCCGCGTCGGATATGGCAATTCCGGATAAATTCGGCGCCATGTCGGACAATACCAGATCTACCTTGCGCCCCTCCAGCAAGCGCTCCAGACGTTGCAGACTCTCTGCCTCGCGGAAATCGCCCTGGATGAAATGGACATCGGCAATCGGCTCCATCGGTAAGATGTCGAGCCCGATAATCATGCCGTGGATACCGCCACCGTCCTGCCCGGCCAGTTTGTTGCGGGCATACTGCGACCAGCTGCCCGGGGTCGACCCAAGGTCGACAATAATCTGACCAGGCTTGATCAGCTTGTCCAATTCGTCGATTTCTTTTAGCTTATAAGCAGCGCGCGCACGGTAGCCTTCTTTTTGCGCCAGCTTCACATAAGGATCGTTAATGTGGTCGTGCAGCCAGTTTTTGTTTAATTTCTTCTTTGCCATTCGCGTAGAATACCGTTTTTAAGGAATTTTTATGTTGAAACTTACATCTGCCGAGCGCAGCGAGCTCCGTTCCCAAGCCCACGGACTCAATCCAGTGATACTGATCAGTGAAGATGGCCTGAAACCGTCCCTGATGAAGGAGATTGATCTCAATTTGAATGCGCATGGCCTGATTAAAGTACGTGTATTCGGTGATGATCGCGAAGCACGGATTGCTATCTACGGAACCATTTGCGAGAAACTCGGTGCTGCACCGATACAACACATCGGCAAACTGCTGGTTCTGTATCGCCCGCAGAAAGATGCCGTTAAAGAGCATAGCGAAACCCGCGGCAAAGGCATGCGTGAAGTCACCATCGTCAAACCAAGCCCAAGCGGCACCAAGCGGCCGTCAGTAACCAAGGTTATGGTCAAGGGCAACGAGCGCGTGACACAAGGCGGCAACATCAAACGCGCCAAGCCGCGCCAGAAGAGTAGCAAGAAATCGGCATTGGGCCGTTAATGCCAGGCCGCCCCGGCAGCCACAGGACATTCATATTCAGGGGGCCGTATTCCGCTACGGCGGCGCAGGCTCTCTGCCAGCGCCCTTCCCCTTGCCTCTAGCGCAAGCTGCGCAGCTTCAAGACCAGCCCGACCCCTAGCAATCCCTGAATCAGATAAATCCCACTGGCAGCGCCATGCAGGATGCCAAACTGGGTTCTGGCGCTATCGCTCATGACGCCACCGGTCAAGGCTGCCGCTTCGCGCAAGCTGGCCATGAAAGGCTGCAAACCGAAATAGCCGAGCAGGTTACAGGCCGGCATCAACAAGGTCAGATGCAGCAAGGTTTTACGCAGCGGCGCCGAGTCGTCATGGGTGCGGTAGCTAAACAACATGATCAGCAGCAGGCCACATGCAAGCGCCAGCCAGGCTTCAATGCGAAACAGGTTGCCGGCGATCGTGCCTGCCAGCGCCCGGTCGGACAAGGTGCCAAACAGAGTCGGCGCAACCAGACCGCCCATGGTCCACAAACTACCGACCCACAAGGTGGTGATTAACAATCTGAATCGCACTACAAACATTGCCGCTCCCGGATGTTCTGATTGAATGCCAAGGTGACGCCGCCGGGCGTCGTCATCGCCGCGCTTTAAATGTAGCGAACTTCCAGGATTTCATATTCACGAATACCGGATGGCGCCTGCACGCCCACCACGTCACCCGCCGTCTTGCCGATCAGCGCACGGGCGATCGGCGAAGTCACGGAAACCTTCGACAGCTTGATATCGGCCTCATCGGTGCCGACGATTTGATAGGTGACCTTGTCGCCCGATTCCAGATCCTCCAGATCAACAGTCGAGGCGAACACCACACGACCATCGGCATCCAGAGTTGCCGGATCAATGATCTGCGCAGCACCCAACTTTCCTTCCAGATCTGCGATCCGACCTTCGACAAAACCTTGTCGCTCTTTCGCTGCATCGTAATCCGCGTTTTCGGAGAGATCGCCATGCGCACGCGCTTCGGCGATGGCTTTGATGACAGCCTGACGCTCTTTCGTCTTCAAATGATGGAGTTCGTCTTTCAACAATTGCGCGCCATGCTTGGTAAGAGGTACTGAGCTCATAGGAGTGATATTCAACAAATATTAAATAGAGGAACCTCGAAAAACCTACTGCACGCTATAGTTTTTCGAGCCCTCAGGGTTTATAACATACGCAACAAAAGGTCACGGAGGCCAAAAGCGAATCCCAAAAGGGTGCGCTTATGACCTCCGCAGGAGCTTCTCATTGCTAGATTGTACGTTTTGGGGACTTCCGGCGAATTATTGCAAGCCGAAAGCGATTCAGGATGCGCCTAGGCACACCCTGATTTGACCTTAGTGTAAGGTTTTATGCAGGCCTTGTAAATCATAGACATGCAACTCGTCCAGATGACGCATGCCCTCGACCGCCGCTTCCGCACCGGCAATCGTGGTGTAGGTCGTGGCATGCGCTGCCAGCGCCGAGGTCCGGATTGCGCGTGAATCGACGATGGCGCTGCGTTTTTCCTCAACCGTGTTGATCACCAATGAAATCTCATTGTTCTTGATCATGTCAACCACGTGCGGACGTCCCTCGACCACCTTGTTGACGGTATCCACCGACACGCCGGCAGCAGCGATTGCCGCCGCTGTGCCCTTGGTCGCCACAACCGTGAAGCCAAGCGCCACCAGGTCCTTGGCAACCTGCACCGCACGCGGCTTGTCGCTGCCCTTGACGCTGAGGAACACCTTGCCCGACTTCGGAAACTTGATACCGGCACCCAACTGCGACTTGACGAATGCTTCGCCGAAGGTCTTGCCGACGCCCATCACTTCGCCGGTCGATTTCATTTCCGGGCCAAGAATGGTGTCGACACCCGGGAACTTGACGAACGGGAAAACAGCTTCCTTGACGCTGAAGTATTTCGGCACGACCTCGCCCTTGATACCTTGACTGTCGAGCGACTGGCCAACCATGCAGCGCGCGGCAATCTTGGCCAGTTGCAAACCGGTTGCCTTGGACACGAAAGGTACGGTACGCGAAGCGCGCGGATTGACTTCCAGTACGAACACGACATCCTGGCCATCAATCTGTTGAATCGCGAACTGCACGTTCATCAGGCCGACCACGTTCAAGCCCTTGGCCATCAACGCGGTCTGACGTTTGATCTTCTCGATGGTCGCCTGCGCCAGCGAGTATGGCGGCAACGAGCAAGCCGAGTCGCCCGAGTGTACGCCAGCCTGCTCAATATGCTCCATGACGCCGCCGATGAATGTCCGCTTACCGTCGGACAAGCAATCGACATCGACTTCAATAGCGTCGTTCAGGAAGCGATCCAGCAACACCGGGGAGTCGTGCGAGACCTTGACCGCTTCGCGCATATAGCGCTCCAGATCGCGTTGCTCGTGGACGATTTCCATCGCGCGGCCACCCAGCACATAGGACGGGCGCACTACCAGCGGATAACCGATTTCCTGCGCCAGACGCAACGCATCTTCTTCCGTGCGCGCGGTGCGGTTAGGCGGCTGGCGCAGACTCAAGTCATGCAACAGCTTCTGGAAACGCTCGCGGTCTTCAGCTGCATCGATCATGTCAGGCGAAGTACCAACGATAGGCACGCCGTTGGCCTCCAGATCCAGCGCCAGCTTCAACGGCGTCTGACCGCCGTACTGCACGATCACGCCGTATGGCTTTTCCTTGTCGACGATTTCCAACACGTCTTCCAGCGTCACCGGCTCGAAATACAGACGGTCAGAAGTGTCGTAATCGGTCGATACGGTTTCCGGGTTGCAGTTGACCATGATGGTCTCGTAACCGTCTTCACGCATCGCCAGGGCCGCATGAACGCAACAGTAATCGAATTCGATACCCTGGCCGATGCGGTTCGGACCGCCGCCCAGAACCATGATCTTCTTCTTGTCCGTCGGGTTCGATTCGCACTCTTCCTCATAGGTCGAGTACATGTAAGCGGTATTGGTCGAGAATTCACCGGCACAGGTATCAACGCGCTTGTAGACCGGGCGCACATTCAAGGCCTGACGCTTCTTGCGAACTTCGGTATCAGTGGTCTTGAGCAGCTTGGCCAGGCGACGATCACCAAAGCCCTTTTGCTTCAGACGGAACAAGGTGTCGCGATCCAGCGCTTCGATCGTCTGGCTGTTTTCCAGCCACAGCTCGATATCGACGATTTCCTTGATCTGCGACAGGAACCATGGATCGATATGGGTCAGTTGATGAACTTCTTCCAGAGTAAAGCCCTGGGCGAATGCATCGCCGACATACCAGATACGATCCGGGCCCGGCTCGCCGAGTTCTTCTTCGATAACTTCGCGGTCCTGGGTCTTTTCGTTCATGCCGTCGACGCCGACTTCGAGGCCGCGCAAGGCTTTCTGAAACGATTCCTGGAAGGTACGACCGATCGCCATCACCTCGCCAACCGATTTCATCTGAGTGGTCAGATGGTTATCGGCGGTAGGAAATTTTTCAAACGCAAAACGCGGAATCTTGGTGACCACGTAATCGATCGATGGCTCGAACGATGCTGGCGTGGCGCCGCCGGTGATTTCGTTGCGCAATTCATCCAGCGTGAAACCAACCGCCAGCTTGGCCGCGATCTTGGCGATAGGGAAACCGGTCGCTTTCGAAGCCAATGCGGAAGAACGCGATACGCGCGGGTTCATTTCAATGACGATCATGCGGCCATCGGCCGGATTGACCGAGAACTGCACATTGGAACCGCCCGTATCGACGCCAATCTCGCGCAACACCGCCAGCGAGGCGTTACGCATGATCTGGTACTCCTTGTCGGTCAGCGTTTGCGCCGGTGCGACCGTGATCGAGTCGCCGGTATGCACGCCCATCGGATCCAGGTTTTCGATCGAGCAGACGATGATGCAGTTGTCCGCCTTGTCGCGCACCACTTCCATCTCATATTCTTTCCAGCCAATCAGCGATTCCTCGATCAGCAGCTCCTTGGTCGGCGATGCCTCCAGACCGCGCTTACAGATGGTTTCGAACTCTTCCGCGTTGTAAGCGATACCGCCGCCGGTGCCGCCCATGGTGAACGAAGGACGGATGATCACAGGGAAGCCGAGTTCCTTCTGCACGCTCCACGATTCATCCATCGTGTGGGCGACCCCTGAGCGGGCCGAACCGAGGCCGATCTTGGTCATTGCAGCCTTGAACTTGGAACGGTCTTCCGCCTTGTCGATGGCTTCCGGCGAGGCACCGATCAGCCCAACCTCGTATTTTTCCAGGATGCCGTGGCGATGCAGGTCCAGCGCGCAGTTCAGCGCGGTCTGGCCACCCATGGTCGGCAAGATCGCATCCGGCTTCTCCTTGGCGATGATGCGCTCAACCGCTTGCCAGGTGATTGGCTCAATGTAGGTAACATCGGCCATCTCCGGGTCGGTCATAATGGTTGCAGGGTTGCTGTTGACCAGAATCACCTTGTAACCCTCTTCGCGCAGCGCCTTGCAGGCCTGGGCCCCGGAATAGTCGAACTCGCAAGCCTGACCGATGATGATCGGACCGGCACCGATGATCAGAATACTTTTTAAATCACTACGCTTAGGCATTTTTATTTTTCTCCAACATCGTTTGATTCATCGATTGAATGAAACGATCGAACAAGGGGGCGATGTCATGCGGGCCTGGCGACGCTTCCGGATGGCCCTGGAAGCAAAATGCCGGCTTGTCGGTGCGGGCAAAACCTTGCAGCGAACCGTCGAACAGCGACACGTGGGTAACGCGGCAATTCGCCGGCAGGGTCGCGCCATCGACGGCAAAGCCGTGATTTTGCGATGTAATCAGCACTTGCTTGCTATAGAGATCCTGCACCGGATGATTGGCGCCGTGATGGCCGAACTTCATCTTAAGCGTCTTGGCGCCGGAAGCCAGGGCCATGATCTGGTGACCAAGGCAGATGCCGAAGGTTGGCACACCGCGCTCGATGAGCTCCTTGGCAGCAGCAATCGCATAATCGCACGGCTCCGGATCACCAGGACCATTGGACAGGAAAATCCCGTCAGGATTGAGCGCCAGTGCATCAGCAGCCGAAGCCTGGGCCGGCAGCACGGTAATCTTGCAGCCGCGTTGCGCCAGCATGCGCAAGATGTTGAACTTGACGCCGTAGTCAAAGGCAACGACGTGGTACTTGGGGGTAATCTGCTGATCGTAGCCACGACCGAGGCGCCATTCCGTCTCGCTCCAGCTATAGGCCTTGGCGGTCGACACGACCTTTGCCAGATCCATGCCGGCCAAGCCTGGGAAAGCCCGCGCCAGTTCAAGCGCCTTGGCTGTAGCGACGGCAATATCGGCCTCGCCGGCGACGATGGCGCCGCCCTGGGCGCCTTTTTCGCGCAGGATGCGGGTCAGTTTGCGCGTATCGATACCAGCGATGGCGACAATATTCGATTCCTGCAAATAGGCATCCAGCGTTTGGGTGGAGCGAAAATTCGACACCAGCCGCGGCAAATCGCGAATGATGAGACCGGCGGCGTGAATCTGCGAGGATTCGACATCCTCCTTGTTGACGCCGGTATTGCCGATATGCGGATAAGTGAGAGTGACGATCTGACGGCTGTAGCTTGGATCGGTGAGAATTTCCTGATAGCCGGTCATGGCGGTGTTGAAAACGACTTCACCAGTCGTATTGCCAACGGCGCCAATCGAAATACCTTGGAAAATCGTCCCATCTGCTAGCGCGAGGATGGCCGGTACGGTGAGGCCAGAAAAAAATGGCTGCAAGGAGTAACTCCTGATGTTGTTACCGCCGCTGCGCTGCGCCAAACGACCGTTATGAAACCCCAAACAGTGACGGTTTGGCGGCCTTAAATAGTCTTTTTGGGACGAGATTGAGGAGGTATGCGCTACGGCGGAGTAAATTGGGCTAAGCCCTGCAATTATAGCTGAGAACACCCTCTCCGGCAATCCGAACCGGTGTCAACTTCGGCGATTTTTGCATGAAAAATGACCAAAAACACAAGTCGTGGCTCAGTTGACAACAAACTGAAGAGCGATGTCGGCAACCATTACGCTTGCCGCCGCCCTACCGTGCTCTTACCGCGCTCTTACCCAGCGCCTTATCGGCCTCTTTACTGGCCTGTTAATCCAGCAGTAAATCCGGCAGCACCACCAAAGCATCAAGGAATCAAGGAATCAAGGAATCAAGGAATCAAGGAATCAAGGAATCAAGGAATCAAGGAATCAAGGAATCAAGGAGTCATTGCCAATTCGCCAGCCCGACATGCAAACAAAGCAAGTTGGCTGACCCGCAATAAAAGTAAAAGATACAGCCGTGCATTGTCCGCACCAAAACAGACAATCACCGAGCACACACTGACGGCGTCAGTGCTGGCGTCGGTTCATGCTATTTCGAAAGTTGTATCAGGGATCAAAATTATGCGCTTAGCGCAGCAATGCCAGCCTTGGCGATTTGCACATCTTCAGTCGATTTGACACCGGAAACACCAACCGCGCCCAGATATTGGTCATCGACCAGAATCGGCACACCACCCTCCAGCAAACCATCCAGGTTTGGTGCAGTGATGAAAGAAAAACGACCGTTATTAATCATATCTTCATAAATTTTCGATTCGCGCTGACCGAGCGCCGAAGTCTTGGCCTTGGCCGGTGCGATATGCGCCGAAATCGGTGCGGCACCGTCCATGCGCTGCAACCACAGCAGATGACCGCCGTCGTCCACGATCGAAATGGTCACCGCCCAACGGTTTGCCAGCGCCTCAGCTTCAGCCGCTGCTGCAATTTTCTTGACGTCGTCAAGTGTCAAAACATGCTTCGATTTCATTTTCGCTCCTTGTAAAAATAACGACTGATTGTACTTTAGTGCCCGTCAATAGACAGCAGGATCACGGCAAATCGATGATTTTATTTCCGGCATAACACTTAACACTTGCTTAAAAGCAGAGTCGCGAAATACTCAGGAACTTTTGATCTCGATTTATCGTCTTGACATGCTTGGATACAAAGCCATATCGATATGCGGCTATCAAACTTGACAGCCGCTCCTTATTCACTTACATTCGTGCGATCGTAATGTTCCAGAGCCGACCAATAACGATGACGACCAAAGAAGCTTCTCCCCTATTTCAGAACGTGGCGCTTGCGTGCGCGTTGGTTGCGGGCCTGTTGCTGTGTTCGCCGGCTCACGCTTCCGATATCACAGATATCGATACACGCCCACAAATGAGCAGCGCCCGCAGCAAACTCCAGCAGCTTACCGATAGGGCATCGGAACTGGCCGTCAGCGCGATGGGCATGCTCGGCATTCACTACAAATACGGCGGCAACAACCCGGAAAACGGCCTCGATTGCAGCGGTCTGGTACGCTATGTATTCAAGGATGCATGGGGCGTCAATGTGCCGCGCACAGCAGTGGAATTAAGCCGCAGCGGAGAAAAAATCGACACCCAGGATTTACAGCCGGGCGACTTGGTGTTCTACAACACGCTGCGCCGCAGCTTCTCACACGTTGGCATCTACTTGGGCGACAATAAATTCATCCACGCGCCTCGAGCCGGCGGCAAGGTTCGCATCGAGAGCATGGACATGGCCTATTGGAAAGCCCGCTTCAACGGCGCTCGGCGTATCAGCGATCCTGAACCAGACGGCGAGAAGCACTAGTCACGTCGGCCGTCACACTAGCCGCTTACAGAATATGAAAAAGCGCCCGCAGATTCGGTATCTGCGGGCGCTTCTTGTTTTTATCGGCAAAAGCGAATCCAGGTCTTGGTTTGCCAACACATTCGCTGACACCGCAGCAATTACTCTTCGCGCTTGTCCTTCAACTTTTTCTTGATCACGGCCATTTGCGCCATCGCGGCCTGCTCCCCGGCCAGAATCGCCGTATTGCGAGCAGCAAAGTCATTGCCCTTCATAGCCCCCAACTCGGGACGAATAACGATGTCGGCATCCTTGAGCTCATAGTTGTTGATGCTTTGCCCCATGATGGCAAAAGTTTGCAGCAACACATCGACCGAACTCGACGCTGCCTGCGCCTCCGGCGACGCCGAAATATTGACCGCAATGACAAAATCAGCACCCATTTCACGCGCAAAACGCGCCGGCACCGGCGACACCAGGCCGCCGTCGACATATTGACGACCACCGATATTGACCGATTGAAATACTCCAGGAACGGCCGACGAGGCGCGCACGGCAAGGCCGGTATTACCGCGACGGAACAGGATCGGCACGCCGCTTTGCAAGTCCGTAGCAACGGCGCCGAACGGTATCTTCAATTGCTCAATAGGGATATTGTGCAGGGTCTTGTTGACATAGTTTTGGATCGCCTCGCCTTTCAGGACCCCGCTGACCTTGGCAAAGAATGGCACCGACCAATCGGAAATCGCGGCTTCGTCCATCTGCAAAGCGATCTTCTGTAGCGCAAAACCGTTGTTACCTGCGGCATAAATGGCGCCAACAACGCTGCCGGCACTGGTGCCCACCACGATGTCGGGCACGATTCCTTGCGACTCCAGCGCCTTGATCACACCGATATGGGCAAAACCACGCGCAGCGCCGCCGCCCAGCGCCAGGCCGATCTTTATGGGCCTGCTGGCTTTGGGCGTACTGACCAGCGGCGGCGACGCCACCGGCGCGGTCTGGCTTGGCGCCAGAATCGGGCTACTAGTGCAGGCGGTCAGCGTGGCGCAAAAAGCCAGAGCGATGGATGGCAGCAAACGAAGATGAGACATGGAGGGATTTGGCAAGAAAATGGGAAAGGCAAATGGCGACAATATTCCATCATCGACAGCATGGCCATATCACCACCGGACATGTCCAGCCGCTGAATTGTAGCCGATGTTGTCCACTTCAGCCGCATTACGGAGGGTGTGCTGGATTTTGTGTAAACGGAATTTCGTTTAATTCGGCTTCATCCGTTCTTCAAACTGGATAGTGAAGCGGTTAAGTGCTCCCTTCCAGTCCCGCAATGGCATCGTCCACTTCTTGC
>NZ_JBIIVN010000037.1:0-17946 GCF_044339385.1 Collimonas sp.
TGCACGGCTAGCTCCTTGAACTCCGCCGTGTACATCTGTTTTGGTATCTTCTTCATTGCTGGTCTTTCCAAAGGATCGTTGATTTTACGTTACCTATGGAAGACTAAATTTCGGGGGAAGCTCAGATTATGGTCGGCTTTTTCATTGGCGTTTGGGTTCGTCTTAATTGCGATTGCCGCCGAAAATGCCCAGCAGCGACAGCAGGTTGACGAAAATGTTGTAGACGTCGAGATACAAACTCAGTGTTGCTGAAATGTAATTTGTCTCGCCGCCGTTGATGATGCGCTGCACGTCATAGATGATATAGGCCGAAAAAATCGCGATTGCAATAACCGACACTGCCAGGTACAGCGCTGGGATTTGCAGGAAAACGTTGGCTAGCGAGGCCAGCAGCAGAACTATCGCGCCGGCGAACAACCATTTGCCCATGCCGGAGAAATCGCGTTTGCTGACTGTTGCAATGCTTGCCATAACAACAAAAACGCTGGCGGTGCCGCCAAACGCCATCATGATCAAGGTTGCGCCGTTAGAGTAACCAACTAGGGTATGTCCAATCAGGCGTGACAGCATCAACCCCATGAAAAAAGTAAAGCCGAGCAGAAGAAGTACGCCCCAACCGGTATTCTTGGTTTTTTCAATCGCATAAAAGAAGCCGAATGCCACGACCATGAAGGCGATAAAACCGATCAGCGGGCTGTTGCGGAAGAAGCTGAAGTCCATCTGAACGCCAAGCCATGCCCCTGCAATGGTCGGCAGCATGGACAGTGCCAGTAGCCAGTACGTATTGCGCAGCACACGGTGTTGTGCGCTCAGCGCGGTGCTGCCTGGTGAATAGGTTGATTGCAGATTTGGGTTCATGAAGGACTCCTTTGGAAATTGCAAAAATAATAAACCGTGGCGATCATAGCATTTGCTAGTGACATCTTTGTGTCAGACAGTAAGCCGCCCAACTGGTTCTCCGCAGATTTTGCATCGTGGCCCGGTGTTTTTTGTTGGTCGTTCAGTTTGACGGGATAAGCACCTTGCTTTTTGGCTAGTTTTGACGATTCTATATGGGTGTTTCGTGTTAAAATCTCGTGTTAAAATCAAAGGTTGATTGAATTATTAACCAGTCATTTAAATAAGCATTTTAACCCTTTCATTTCATTGGAGTTTTTCAGATGGCAATTGAACGCACCCTGTCGATTATCAAACCGGACGCAGTCGCAAAAAACGTAATCGGCCAAATTTATACCCGTTTTGAAAACGCTGGCCTGAAAATCGTTGCTGCACGCATGGCTCAGCTGTCCCGTGAAGAAGCAGAGGGCTTCTACGCGGTTCATCGCGAGCGTCCTTTCTTCAAGGACCTGGTTGATTTCATGATCTCCGGCCCAGTCATGATTCAAGCGCTGGAAGGCGAAAACGCAGTATTGAAGCACCGCGACCTGATGGGCGCAACCGATCCTAAGAAGGCAGAAAAAGGCACTATTCGCGCCGATTTCGCTGATTCGATCGACGCAAACGCAGTACATGGCTCGGATGCGGTTGAAACAGCGAAAGTTGAAATCGCTTACTTCTTCCCAGCCGTCTGAGTTGCGATTTAAGCGCAATTAAAGTTGTTTTGTTGTAGCTGTGGGGTGGGAAAGTTGTTTTGTTGTAGCTGTGGGGTGGGCATGCAGCGCCTTTGACGATGCAGTGATGCGTCGGTTGTGCGGGCATCTTGTACCCACTCTTGTACCCACCCTGCGGCATAGAAAATGGAAATGCAATGACTACTCTCACCAACCTGCTGGATCTGGATCCCGCGCAACTGGCCGCATATTGCGGCGAGTTGGGGGAGAAGCCATTCCGCGCCAAACAATTATTGCGCTGGATTCATCAGTTCGGTGCACACGATTTCGACGCAATGACCGACTTAGCGAAGTCGTTGCGCGATAAGCTGGCGACCCGTGCGTTCATCGCCGCGCCGGCTGTGATCAGCGATCACACCTCCACCGACGGTACCCGCAAATGGCTGCTCGATGTCGGTCACGGGAATGCTGTGGAAACCGTGTTCATTCCGGAAGAAAATCGCGGCACGCTATGTATTTCGACGCAAGCCGGTTGTGCGGTGAATTGCCGCTTCTGTTCAACTGGCAAGCAGGGCTTCAGCCGCAACCTGAGCGTCGGTGAGATCATTGGCCAGCTCTGGATGGCAGAGTTCGAATTGCGCAATTCAAAGGGCATCGAGCCGGGTCATAAGGGCGAGCGTCAGATCACCAACGTGGTGATGATGGGCATGGGCGAACCATTGTTGAATTACGAACCAACGGTGACCGCACTCAAGCTGATGCTTGACGATAATGCGTATGGCCTGTCGCGTCGTCGTGTGACATTGTCTACCAGCGGCGTGGTGCCGATGATCGACAAGCTGTCTCAGGATTGCGCTGTGGCGATGGCGGTTTCGCTGCATGCCTCGAATGACACCTTGCGCGACGGCTTGGTGCCGCTGAACAAAAAATACCCGTTGCGCGACTTGATGACTGCTTGCAAGCGCTATCTGGAGTTCGCGCCGCGCGACTTCATTACCTTTGAATACTGCATGCTGGACGACGTCAATGATACCGATGCGCATGCACGCGAGTTGATTGCCCTGGTGCAGGGCCAGGCTGGTGGCCCTGCCGTGCCATGCAAATTCAACCTGATCCCTTTTAACCCGTTCCCAGAGTCGGGGCTGAGACGCTCCAAAAATCCGCGGATCAAGGCGTTCGCGCAGATATTGATGGATGCAGGTATCGTCACCACCGTGCGCAAAACCCGCGGCGACGATATCGACGCCGCTTGTGGTCAACTGGCTGGTGAAGTACAGGATCGAACCCGGGTGCAGGAGCGGATGCAAAAAATGACCGAATATCAGCAGAAGTTCGGTAAAAATTTCGGCCGTATCATCGAGGTGTCTCAGTGATAAAAAAAGTCGGTCGAAAGCATGGATGTTGGAGTAGTCGTCTCGCGCTTGCGGCAGGCGCGTTGTCGTTGTTAAGTGGGTTGAGTGGTTGCGCCAATCAGTCGGCTTTCGCAGAAGGCGAAAGCGGTTCGCGGCGTGAACTGGCCACCAGTTCAGATCAGACTGAAGCGCAACGGCGTGCCAGTATACGTCTGCAATTGGCGGTTGGTTATTTCGGGCAGGGACAGCTGGAAGTCGCGCTTGACGAGATCAAGCAAGCCGTAGCGGCAAATCCGGAGTTGGCCGATGCCTATAGCGTGCGTGGCCTGATCTATATGGATATGGACGAAAACCGCTTGGCCGACGATAATTTCCAGCGCGCGCTGCGGCTGTCGCCGGGCAACCCTGA
The DNA here is from genome assembly GCF_044339385.1 of Collimonas sp. NCBI lineage: Bacteria > Pseudomonadati > Pseudomonadota > Betaproteobacteria > Burkholderiales > Oxalobacteraceae > Collimonas > Collimonas sp. The sequence goes on from NZ_JBIIVN010000037.1 coordinate 3,312, forward strand.
TTTTTCTAATAATTACGGGTGGTTTCTTTGTCAGAGTGGCAGGCCGAAGGAGTCGATCGTTCATTTTGAGGCGGCGTTGAAGAGCCGGGCTTATCAGTCGCCGGCAAAGGCGTTGGCCAATGCAGGTGTGTGCAGCCTGAAATTCAATGATACGGTGGCAGCGGAGCGCTATCTGTTGCAAGCTTTTCAGTTCGACGCCAGTAATCCCTTGACCAATGCTAGTCTGGCGAAATTGGCGTATGACCGCAATGATCTGGAGCGTGCCCGGTTTTATATCGGCTTAGTATTGAAAGCGGATGCGCCTAATGCGGAAGCGCTTTGGGAAGCCATTAAAGTGGAGCGAAAGTTGGGCGACACTGCTGCAGAAACAAGTTTGGTAACCCAGTTACGCCGTCGTTTCGCCGGCTCACCGGAGTTTGCCGCCTACCAACGTGGAGCGTTTGATGAGTGAGTCGGAACAGTTGAAGTCGAAGATTGTCGATGAGGTAAATGCAGAATCCGTCTCGCCGCAGGTTGCTGGCGTCAGTCCTGCATCACTCGGTGCGCAACTTGCCAGTAAGCGCGAGCAATTGGGGGTTTCGATCGCAGAGGTGTCCAGTTATTTGAAACTGGCTCCGCGCCAGATCGAGGCGATCGAAGTCGACAATTATGCAGCTTTGCCTACCATGGTCATGACGCGTGGCTTTATCCGTTCGTATGCAAAATTGCTGGGGCTTGATCCGACTGTGCTGCTTGCACAGATCTCGCCTGCGGCCGAGCCTAAGGAACTGTCAAACGGCCGTCGCAATCAATTGTCGACACCTTTTCCCGAATCTCGTTTCACTGTCATGGGGCGTACCAGATTTGCTTATAAATGGCTGATAGCGGGCGCCGTGGTGCTCCTGTTGCTGGCTGTCGGGATGCGCCTGGATCTGTTGCCGATGGTGGGAAATGCATTACATCCGGCTGCCGAAAAAACGACGGCAGCGGCGACGCCTTGCGCCGCCAGTGGTAAAAGCAGCACCGAATTGCCGTTGTCGCCAAGCGCGGCAGAGGCCTCTGCAACCAAGGCGCCCGCTGACGCTGCACCAGTTCCAGTTCCAGTTCCAGTCGTCAATGCGGCGGCAGTCACTGTGGCCAATGGTGGCGATGCACCTGTCTCTGCCCCAGCAAACGCGACAACCGCAGTGCCGGCAGCGCCTCAAGGCGCGAATGGCAATCAGTTGAGCCTGAATTTTAGGCAGGATTCATGGGTTGAAATCAAGCGTGCCGATAATTCGGTATTAATTTCGCGTCTGGTAAAGGCTGGTGATTCGCAGTCGTTTGATATCACTCAGCCGGTCTCGGTCACTATCGGCAACCTGGATGGCGTCGATGCCATGCTACGCGGGCAGCCGCTTGATTTGAAGGCCACTTCCAAGACAAATGTGGCTCGTTTGAATCTGAAGTAAGCTTGAACAAGTTGAAGGAGAGCGGCGTATGTCGCAGATAAATCTACCGATCGGCTCCGGCCCCTGCTTGCGGCGCGTCAGCCGCAGCGCCGCCGTGAGCTATGGCGAACGCAAGATATTGGTTGGTGGCGGGGCACCTGTGGTGGTGCAATCGATGACCAATACCGACACTGCCGATGCAATCGGCACCGCGATCCAGATCAAGGATCTGGCGCGTGCCGGCTCGGAGCTGGTGCGTATCACTGTGAATAATCCGGAAGCCGCAGCAGCGGTGCCGGCAATTCGCGAACAGCTCGATAAGATGGGCATTGATGTGCCCCTGGTCGGCGATTTTCATTACAACGGCCACACGCTGCTAAGCGACTATCCGGAGTGTGCTCAGGCGCTGTCGAAATATCGTATCAATCCCGGTAATGTCGGCAAGGGCGCCAAGCGCGACACGCAGTTTGCGCAAATGATCGAAATTGCCTGTAAGTACGATAAGCTGGTACGTATCGGCGTCAATTGGGGCAGTCTGGATCAGGCGCTACTGGCGCGTATCATGGATGAGAATGCGTTGCGTAGCCAGCCTTGGCCGGCGCAGGCGGTGATGTATGAAGCCCTGGTGACGTCGGCCATCGAGAACGCGCAACGTGCAGAAGAATTAGGGTTGGGGGGCGATAAGATCATCCTGTCGTGTAAAGTTTCCGGAGTCCAGGATTTGATCGCGGTGTATCGCGAACTCGCGCGCCGCTGCGACTACCCGTTGCATCTTGGCCTGACCGAAGCAGGCATGGGCAGCAAGGGGATCGTTGCTTCGACGGCTGCATTGTCGGTGCTGTTGCAGGAAGGAATCGGCGATACGATCCGTATTTCCCTGACGCCGGAGCCGGGCGGCGATCGGACCAAAGAAGTCATCGTCGGCCAAGAGATTTTGCAAACCATGGGCTTGCGCAAGTTTGCACCGATGGTGATTGCGTGCCCTGGTTGCGGACGCACCACGTCGACCGTATTTCAAGATCTGGCCGACAAGATACAGACGTATTTGCGTGACCAGATGCCGGTTTGGAAAAAAGCGTATCCGGGCGTCGAAAGCATGAATGTGGCGGTGATGGGGTGTATCGTCAATGGCCCGGGCGAATCTAAGCATGCCAATATCGGCATCAGTTTGCCTGGCACCGGTGAATCGCCCGCAGCGCCCGTGTTTATCGACGGCGAAAAGAAGCTGACGTTGCGCGGCGACCGGATTGCTGAAGAATTCCAGGCGGTGGTTCTGGATTATATTAAGAGTCATTACGGCCATGTATTGGTTTGAGCGGATACGGGCGGTCAGTTGCAGGCCGGGCGTCCGTCGGAACGGATCTCTACCGGCGTATTGAATTGAACTGAAGTGAATTAAAGAAGATTGAATAAGAATGTCAGAAAATAAAAAGGCCGAAAAAATCGTCGGCGTAAAAGGTATGAACGATATTCTGCCTGCCGATGCGGCACTGTGGGAGTTGTTCGAGAACACCGTCGAGTCGGTACTGAAGAGCTACGGCTTCCAGAAGATTCGCACGCCAATCGTCGAGCCGACCGCATTGTTTGCGCGTGGCCTCGGCGCTGTCACCGACATCGTCGAAAAGGAAATGTATTCCTTCACCGATTCGATGAACGGTGACAACCTGACTTTACGTCCAGAAAGCACAGCCGGTGTGGTGCGTGCGGCGATCGAGCACAACCTGACCTATGACGGCCCCAAGCGCCTTTGGTACAGCGGCCCGATGTTCCGCCACGAGCGTCCGCAGCGCGGGCGCTATCGCCAGTTTCATCAGGTCGGCGCGGAAGCCCTCGGTTTTACCGGCCCCGACATCGATGCCGAACTCATCATGATGTGCCAGCGTTTGTGGGATGATCTCGGTCTACAGGACGTACAGTTGCAATTGAATTCCATCGGCGATGCTGAGGAGCGCAATCGCCATCGCGCAGACTTGATCGCGTATTTTGAAAAACATCACGACCTGCTCGACAGCGACGCGCAACGACGTTTGCACAGCAACCCGCTGCGCATTCTCGATACCAAGAATCCGACCATGCAGGAAATGGTCAACGGCGCTCCGCAACTGCTGGATTATCTGGGGGAAGAATCGCGTGCCCACTTCGAAGGTGTGCAAAAAATTCTGCGCCACAATAACATCCCGTTCGCCATCAATCCGCGCCTGGTACGTGGCATCGACTACTACAACCGCACCGTGTTTGAGTGGGTTACCGACCAGCTTGGTGCGCAGGGAACAGTATGCGGCGGCGGACGTTACGATCCGCTGGTCGAAATGTTTGGTGGCAAGCCTACACCGGCTTGTGGTTTTGCGATGGGCGTCGAACGCTTGCTGGAGCTGATGCGCGCCAACGGCGAACAGGCAACGCGCAATGAATGCGACGTTTATCTGGTGCACCAGGGCGAGGTGGCGCAACTGCAATCATTCATTCTGGCAGAGCGTTTGCGCAATGCCGGACTCGATGTTGTGCTACATTGCGCTTCGTCGAATGCCGGTGGCAGTTTCAAATCTCAGATGAAACGTGCCGATGCCAGCGGTGCTGCTTACGCCATCATCATCGGCGAAGATGAAGTCACCAATCATACGGCGACCGTCAAGACCTTGCGTGCCGACGGCGATGGCGACGACAATCTCGACAAAGCTAGTGCCGGCAATCAGAGTGTCGTTCCGTTCGATGCAGTAAGCGATTATCTGGTGGATCAGATCGTCGGCGACGACGGTCATGACCACGGTGGTCATCAACATATTCACTATCATCACTAAGAAATAAAATCATATGGCATTCGATCTCGACGAACAGGAACAACTGGCAGCGCTGAAGGATTGGTGGAAAAAATATGGCAACCTGACGACCTGGGCGCTGATTATCGCTCTGGGTGCCTATGCTGGCTGGTCTGGCTGGAATTATTACCAGCGCAGCCAAGCCTTGCAGGCATCGCAGTTGTATGATGAGTTGCAAAAAGCGGTGTCCGCCAAGGTGCAGCGAGCTGCTGCAGATATTCAGCAGAAATTCGGCAGCACGGCCTATGCTGGCATGGCCGCGCTATCGGCCGCCAAGGTTGCCTTTGACGCCAACGATCTGAATGGCGCAAAGGAACAATTGCAATGGACGGTAGATCATGGTGCCGATGACGACTATCGTGCGCTTGCGCGGGTACGTCTGGCGGGCATCCTGCTGGACCAGAAAGCTTACGATGATGGCTTGAAGGTGTTGGCAGCAGATGTTCCTGCGCCTTTCGCCAGTGCTGTCGCTGATCGCAAGGGCGATATCCTGGTCGCGCAGAACAAGATTGACGAAGCTCGCGCTGCCTATCAATTGGCATTGGATAAAATGGATAGCCAGAATCCTGGCAGGCAACTGATTCAATTGAAACTTGACGCGATTGGCGGCGCACCAGCCAAAGCCGCAGCCTGATAATTCAAAAAAAGGAAGAATATGCGTATTGCAGTGAAAGTCGCCTTTGTCGGCGCATTGCTAATGTTGGGTGGCTGCTCCTTGTTCGCTGGCAAGAAACCGAGTAACCCTCCTGCGCCGCTGGTTGAGTTCACGCAAAGCCTTAAAGTTCGTCAGGCATGGACGCTGTCGATCGGTAGCGCATCGATCTTCACTTTTTCCCCGGTTGCCGCCAACGGCAGCATATATGCTGCTTCAGCTGACGGTACGGTGGCTCGGTTAGATGGGCTCACCGGCGCAGTGGCTTGGCGTATTAATGCAGGTACGCACCTTACCGGTGGTGTTGGCAGCGATGGCAACACGGTGGCCGTCGCTGGCGAGAAGGGCGTATTGCTGGCCTTTGATGCTCAAGGAAAAAAGCGTTGGCAAGCCCAGGCGTCTAGCGAAATTCTGTCTGCTCCCGCGGTTGGTCAAGGCTTGGTGATCGTATGTAGTCTCGATAACCGGATTGCGGCGTATGACGCTGACACCGGCGAACGCCGCTGGGCTGTATTGCGCACATTGCCTTCGCTGACCCTGCGTTCGGCTCCCGGCGTTCTGGTCCTGCCTCAGGCAACTTTCCTTGCGCTACCGGGCGGTCGTTTGTCGGCGTTGAATCTGACCAATGGGGGCCCATGGTGGGAAATGGCGATTGGCGATCCGCGCGGCACGACCGAACTTGAGCGGATAGCCGATGCCTCGGGCACGCCGGTGATTATCGGTCGTCAGGTGTGTGCCGTCGCCTACCAAGGGCGGGTCGGTTGTTTTGACGCCGGCAGCGGCACGGCCCATTGGGCCAAACCGTTTTCCAGCGATGTTGGCATCGGTGCCGATGAGCGCACCATCTTTGCCGTCAATGAGAACGGCGCCGTAAGCGCATTCGCTCTGGATAGCGGTGCGGTAGTATGGCAAAACAAGCAGCTCGCCAATCGTGTGCTGACAACCCCGGCTGTGCTGGGTAATTCAGTTGTGGTTGGCGACTTTGAGGGATATATTCATTTCTTGTCCCGTGAAGATGGCTCCCTGATCGCCCGTGTTCGTGCAGACAGCAGCGCTGTGCTGCCGAACCCGATCGTTGTGGGTTCCAATGTAATTTTTCAAACCAAAGCAGGAACCTTAATCGCTTTTGCGACAGAGTAACAATTTAATGAAGCCAGTAATTGCTCTAGTAGGACGTCCCAATGTCGGCAAATCGACGTTATTCAATCGTCTGACGCGTTCCCGTGACGCGTTGGTCGCCGATTTGCCCGGCCTGACTCGCGATCGCCACTACGGCGAAGGCCGGGTTGGCGAGCGGCCATTCCTGGTGATTGATACTGGCGGTTTTGAGCCGGTTGCCAAAGACGGCATCATGCACGAGATGGCCAAGCAGACCAAGCAAGCCGTAGCCGAAGCCGATATTGTGATTTTCATCGTTGATGGCCGTCAAGGATTGACGCCGCACGACAAGACTATTACCGATTTTCTGCGCAAGTCGGGCCGCTCGGTGATGCTGGTGGTGAACAAGTCAGAGGGCATGAAGTACACCTCGGTCACGGCCGAGTTTTACGAGCTGGGCATGGGCGATCCCTATGTCATTTCGGCTGCGCACGGCGATGGTGTCGCCGATCTAGTAGAAGAGTCGCTTGATCTTGCGTTCTCTCAGCGTGCGGCCGAAGAGCCCGAGCCGGAAGACAAGGATCGTGGCATAAAGATCGCCATCGTTGGCCGGCCGAACGTCGGCAAATCAACCTTGGTCAACACCTTGCTGGGCGAGGAGCGCGTCATAGCATTTGGCATGCCTGGCACTACCCGCGATTCGATCGAGATTCCGTTCGAGCGCGAAGGTAAGAAATACACATTCATCGATACCGCCGGTATTCGTCGTCGTGGCAAGGTGTTCGAGGCAATCGAGAAATTTTCGGTAGTCAAGACGTTGCAATCGATTTCGGAAGCTAACGTGGTCTTGTTGCTGCTTGATGCGCAACAAGATATCTCCGAGCAGGATGCGCACATCGCCGGTTTCGTGCTGGAATCCGGGCGCGCGCTGGTCGTCGGCGTGAATAAATGGGATGGCTTGACCAGCGACCGTCGCGATGAAATCAAGATGGATATGGATCGCAAGCTGAATTTCCTGTCGTTTGCAAAGTTCCATTTCATCTCGGCACTGAAATCGACCGGTATTACACCGCTGATGAAATCGATCGACTCGGCGTACGCCGCAGCGATGTCCAACCTGACGACGCCGAAGCTGACGCGGGCCCTGATCGAGGCGGTAGAGCACCAGCAGCCGCGCCGTAAGGGATCGATTCGTCCGAAGCTGCGTTATGCTCACCAAGGTGGCATGAACCCGCCGATCGTCGTTATTCACGGCAATGCGCTGGAATCGATCGAAGATAACTATAAACGTTATCTTGAGAGGCATTTCCGGGAAACTTTTTCTCTGGTTGGGACTCCATTACGCATCGAGTTCAGATCCAGCAGGAACCCATACGCGCGCCAGGAAAAATAATTTTTCCATTGGCAGTAAATCAGAAAATCGTTTACATTCGCTAAACACCCACCGAGTCATTCACTTCGAATCTTATTGGTTCAAAAAGTAGTTTTCGTTTGACTTCTAATCACAACAACACAGTGGAGTAGCCATGAGTAATAAAGGGCAATTGTTACAAGACCCGTTTTTGAACGCCTTGCGCAAAGAGCATGTTCCGGTTTCGATCTATCTGGTCAACGGAATCAAACTTCAAGGCCATATTGAATCCTTCGATCAATACGTTGTTTTACTGCGTAATACCGTTACCCAAATGGTATATAAGCACGCCATCTCAACCGTTGTTCCTGCGCGCGCTGTCAATCTGAATCTTGAATCTGAAACAGAATAAACATTTGCTGCCGATGATGGCTGTACTACGATTGTTCCTATGCGTTCAGCGTTAGTCGGAGTGGACTTCGGCAAAGGTGACTTTGTCGCAAGTCTGGAAGAGCTTTCCTTGCTGGCCAGTTCGGCTGGTGCGTTGCCGGTCGTCACGATCACCGGCAAGCGTAGCAGCCCGGATGCGGCTTTGTTTGTTGGTTCCGGAAAGGCGCAGGAAATTGCCGATGCAGTGCTTGATGATGAGCTCGAGATCGTTATTTTCAATCATGCGCTGTCGCCGGCGCAACAACGTAATCTTGAGCGCGTTCTCAAAGTGAGGGTTCTGGATCGCACCAGCTTAATACTTGATATCTTTGCTCAGAGAGCCAAGAGTCATGAAGGTAAAGTACAAGTTGAGCTTGCGCAATTGCAGCACTTGGCGACACGACTGATACGCGGCTGGACGCACTTGGAGCGGCAAAAAGGCGGTATAGGCCTGCGTGGGCCCGGTGAAACTCAGCTTGAAACCGATCGTCGCTTGCTCGGTGATCGCGTCAAAGCCTTACGCGTCAGGCTGGATAAACTCCATCGGCAGCACGCTACACAACGGCGTGCCCGTGGCCGTAGTGCAACTATTTCGATTTCGCTGGTAGGTTATACCAACGCCGGTAAATCAACTTTATTTAATGCGCTGGCCAAAGCTGGCGTATATGCCGCAAACCAACTGTTTGCGACGCTGGACACTACTTCCCGGCGCGTGTACCTGGGCGAGGCCGGTAGCGTCGTAATTTCCGATACGGTCGGCTTTATCCGCGAATTGCCGCACCAACTGGTTGCCGCATTTCGGGCAACGCTGGAAGAAACTATCCATGCCGATTTACTATTGCATGTAGTCGATGCGGCTAGCCCAGCCCGGTTGGAGCAGATCGAACAGGTCAATCTGGTGCTAAAAGAGATAGGCGCTGATCATATCCCGCAGATTCTGGTCTGGAACAAGATTGACACGGCTGAACTGGCCCCGGATATGGAACGTGATGAGTATGATAAAATTCAACGAATTTTTATTAGTGCGCAAAAAGGTATCGGGCTTGATTTATTACGGCATGCAATAGGCGAATTTGTTACCCAGACCCCTGCGTTGCCGAATTACTCGATGCCGGTTTCAGAAGTTGAAGAATGGCACGAAGAACAGCATATTAAGCAGCGGTGAAGCAGTTTCGCATCATTTCATGATACATACACACCAAATAGACACCATGCACACGCCTCTGACGAGCATTCCAACCCCTTATTCATTTACTTAAAGATAACGATCGAATGCTTGGTACCTTATTCAAAAAATTGGGCTTGAAATTTTCGTTGAATGACCCGCAATGGGGTCGTAATTCGCAAAATGACAACAAGCAAAATAATGATGGCAAAAAGCCAAATAACGGTCCTCCAGACCTGGATAAACTCTGGCAAGAATTTAATCAGCGCTTGAATCGCTTGCTGAGCGGCAAGAATGGCGGTGGTGGTAATGACTCAAGCGGTGGTGGCTTCAGTCCTGATATGAAGGGCGCCGGGCTGGGGGTCGGTGCCATTACTGTCGTGGCATTCTTGCTGTGGTTGGCCAGTGGTTTCTTTACCGTTCAGGAAGGCCAGACCGGCGTTGTCATGACCTTCGGCAAATACAACCACTCGACCGCGCCGGGCTTCAACTGGCGCTGGCCATACCCGATCCAGAGTCATGAAATCGTCAATGTCTCGCAAGTGCGGACAGTCGAGGTTGGCTACCGCGCCAATGCCAAGAACAAGCAGCCCAAAGAAGCCCTGATGCTGACCGATGATGAAAACATCATCGATATCCAGTTTGCCGTTCAATACACATTGAAAAGTGCTTCCGACTGGATTTTTAATATTCGTGATCCAGAGGAAACCGTGCGCCAGGTGGCCGAAACGTCGATTCGTGAAATCGTCGGTAGAAACAAGATGGATTTCGTACTGTACGAAGGCCGTGAAAAAGTAGCGCAGGACACCAGCCAGTTGATGCAGCAAATTCTTGATCGCTATAAGACAGGTGTACAAATTACTAATGTCACCATGCAAGGAGTGCAGCCGCCGGAGCAGGTTCAGGCAGCGTTTGACGATGCAGTCAAGGCTGGACAAGACCGTGAACGGCAAAAGAACGAGGGCCAGGCTTACGCCAACGACGTAATTCCGAAGGCGCGCGGTGCCGCATCGCGCTTGCTGGAGGAAGCTGAGGCCTACAGTGCACGTGTCACTGCCAGCGCTGAGGGTGATGCTTCGCGTTTCAAGCAGGTTTTGACTGAATATCAGAAAGCGCCGGCAGTGACGCGCGATCGTATGTACTTGGATACCATGCAACAGATTTTTGCTAGTACAACAAAAGTGATGGTTGATGCCAAAAACGGAAACAATCTTTTGTATTTGCCATTGGATAAGCTGATTGCGCAATCTGCCGCCAGCGCCACAGCCAACAGCGCTGCCGCTACCAGTGCAGCATCAGGAAGCGTGACGGCCCCGGCCTTAAAGGATAATGTTGTGCCGACTGAGTCGCGGGCGCAAGCCGACGATCGCTCCCGTGATAGCCGCGACTCTCGTGATCGGGAGGGTCGATAATGAATCGTCTTATTGTAGCTGTGATAGGTGCATTTATCGCTCTGATGGTGTTGTCGTCGACGGTTTTCGTCGTCAATCAGCGCCAGTACGCTATTTTGTTCGCATTCGGCGAGGTCAAACAGGTGATCAAGGAGCCTGGCTTGCATTTCAAGCTGCCACCGCCGTTTCAGAATGTACTATTTTTGGATAACCGCATATTAACCATCGATCCGCCCGACACCGATCGTTTCATTACCGCCGAGAAAATGAATATTCTGATCGACGCGTTCGTGAAATGGCGCATTACCGATCCGAAATTGTATTTCGTCAGTTTTGGTGGTGATGAGAAGCGCGCCCAAGATCGTATGTCGCAAATCGTCAAGGCAGCCCTGAATGATGAGATCACCAAGCGTACAGTGCGCGAGGTGATTTCCGGACAGCGCGGCAAGGTGATGGATTCGATTCGTCAAAAGGTGCAGGATGAGGCCAAACAGATCGGCGTCGATATTATCGACGTGCGTTTAAAGCGGGTGGATTATGTCGACCAGATTAACTCCTCGGTTTATGATCGGATGAAATCCGAACGTCTGCGAGTGGCGAATGAATTGCGCTCTACCGGCTCTGCTGAATCCGAAAAGATTCGCGCTGATGCCGACAAGCAACGTACGGTTATTCTTGCAGAAGCTTATCGCGACGCAGAAAAAATGCGCGGTGAGGGTGATGCTAAAGCTTCGCAGATCTATGCCCAGGCATTCGGGCAAAATCCGGAGTTTTATAAATTTTATCGCAGCCTGGAAGCCTATCGTACCAGCTTCAAGACCCGTCAAGATCTGATGGTGATTGATCCAAATTCGGAATTCTTTAAATATTTCCGAAGCCCTGCTGGCGGAACTGCAACTCCTGCCAAAAAATAAACAAACCGCTTTAATCGGCAGCGGTAAACAGCTGGACGGGAATGGCGCCTTCGCTTGAGGCGCCATTCGCTATTTTTGAGGCTTAACCGCTTGCCTCTCCAGTTACATGCGTCGTCATTATTAATGATGTTTTTCCGGCAAGATTTGATATTTAACTTCTTGCGGAAAGTTTTTTCTAAGATTCATTTTTACTATGCCAAATTGGCTTCTTCCTGAAAATATTGCCGATGTCTTGCCATCGGAAGCGCGCAAGATAGAAGATTTGCGTCGCCTGATACTGGACAATTTCCGCTTGTACGGCTACGAGCTGGTCATGCCGCCGATGCTGGAATACCTGGAGTCGCTGTTGGCGGGCGCCGGCCAGGATACCGATTTGCGTACCTTCAAACTGGTGGATCAACTCTCGGGGCGCACGCTCGGTATTCGAGCGGACATGACCACTCAGGTGGCGCGTATTGATGCCCATTTGCTCAACCGCGAATCGGTTACGCGCTTGTGCTATGTCGGCAGTGTATTGCACACTCGGCAATCGGGCCTACACGCGACGCGCGAGCCGTTGCAGATCGGCGCTGAAATTTATGGCCATCTCGGCCTTGAAGCGGATGCAGAAATCCAGGAACTGGTGTTGGCAACGCTTGCCTTGGCCGGCATTTCCCAGGTGCGCCTGGATTTGTGCCATGTCGGTATCTTGCGCACCATTATCGCCGGAGATGGCGCAGCCAAGGTCGATGAAGCTGATCTGGTGGCATTGCTCGAAGCCAAGGATTTACCTGGATTACGTACCATCAGCGTTAGCTACAGGACTGAAACGCGCGCTGCATTGCTGGCATTGCCCGGCTTGTATGGCGATGTGAGCGTGCTGAAACAGGCGCGCCATGTGTTGCCAGCCTTGCCAGTCATCGATAAGGCGCTAGATGAGTTGGAAATGTTGGCCGCAGCCGCTGGGAAAGATTGCGTGACTGTCGATTTAGCCGATTTACGCGGGTATCATTATGAGAGCGGCTTAATTTTCGCTGCGTACGTACCGGGTTTGCCAAATGCGTTAGCGCGAGGCGGTCGTTATGATGTGGGCGCGGCGTTTGGGCGGTCGCGTCCGGCGACAGGGTTTTCGATGGATTTGCGGGAATTGGCCAGGCTAATTCCCGTTGCCACACGCAAGCGCGCGGTTCATGCCCCCTGGGGAGTGGACGCAGCTTTGAAAGAAAAGATCGTTGAATTGCGCAAGGCTGGGGAAGTTGTGATCCAGAGCTTGCCCGGTCATGAGAACGATCAAGACGAATTCGATTGCGACCGTGCGGTTGTACTCGAAAATGGAAACTGGATTATCAAAAATTTGGATTAAGTGATGTTACAGAAAAGCACCGCAAAAAACGTCGTTGTGATTGGTACCCAATGGGGCGACGAAGGAAAAGGCAAGATCGTTGATTGGCTGACCGATCACGCACAAGCAGTTGTGCGTTTTCAAGGCGGCCATAACGCTGGCCATACATTGGTCATTGGCGGTCACAAGACGGCATTGCAGTTGATCCCGTCCGGCATCATGCGCCCAGGCGTGGCCTGCTATATCGGCAACGGCGTAGTATTGTCGGTGCCCGACCTGTTGCGCGAGATCGATAAGCTGCAAGCTGCCGGTGTAGAAGTAGCGTCGCGCCTGAAGATTTCTGAAGCCTGCCCGATCATCCTGCCGTACCACACCGCACTCGATGCGGCGCGGGAAGCTGCGCGTGGCGACGCCAAGATCGGCACCACCGGCAAGGGCATCGGCCCGGCTTATGAAGACAAAGTTGCCCGTCGCGCTATCCGCGTAGCGGATCTGCTCAACGAAGAGCGTTTCGCGGAAAAGCTGAAAGCCAATCTCGAATACCATAATTTTGTTCTCACCAACTACCTCAAGGCCCCCGCCGTAGATTATCAAAAGACGCTGGACGACGCGCTCGCCACTGTCGAGCGCCTGCGCCCGATGGTTGCTGATGTGTCGAGCGATCTGTACGCGGCTTACAATGGCGGCGCCAGCTTGCTGTTCGAAGGTGCGCAAGGCAGTTTGCTCGATGTCGATCACGGTACTTATCCGTTCGTCACATCCAGCAACTGCGTGGCCGGCAATGCCGCTGCAGGCAGTGGCGTTGGCCCGAACATGTTGCATTACATCCTTGGTATCACCAAGGCTTACACTACGCGTGTCGGCTCCGGCCCGTTCCCATCCGAGCTGCCGACGGATCAGGGCGTTGGCAAACATTTGGCCAGCGTCGGCCATGAGTTCGGCACCGTGACTGGCCGTGCCCGTCGTTGCGGGTGGTTCGATGCGGCGTTGTTGAAGCGGTCGGTGCAAATCAACGGCGTCTCCGGCATGTGCCTGACCAAGCTGGACGTGCTGGACGGCCTCGAAACGCTGAGGCTTTGCACCGGGTATACGGTCAATGGCAAGAGCGTGGATATTTTCCCGGTCGGCGCTGAAGAAGCGGCACTGTGCCAGCCTGTTTATGAAGAAATGCCAGGTTGGAGCGAATCCACGGTTGGCGCTAAATCGATGGATGCATTGCCAGCCGCCGCCCGCGCTTATATCAAGCGTATTGAAGAGTTAGTAGGCGTGCCTATCGATATGGTGTCGACCGGGCCGGATCGCGAAGAAACCATCGTGTTGCGCCACCCATTTAAATAAACACAATATGGCGAACAAATCGGATGATAAACACCTGTGGGTTCCGTGGGATGAATATCATCGTATGATTGAAAAACTGGTCCTGAAGGTCCATGCGTCCGGCTGGCAGTTCGATCAGGTGCTGTGCCTGGCGCGCGGCGGCTTGCGTCCCGGCGACGTGTTTTCGCGTATTTTCGATGTGCCGTTGGCGATTCTGTCGACCAGTTCTTACCGTGAAGACGCAGGTACGGTGCGCAGTGAGCTCGATATCGGCAAACACATCACAATGAGTCGCGGCGCTTTGTCTGGCCGGGCTCTGGTGGTGGACGATCTGGTCGATTCGGGCGTTACCCTCGATAAAGTTCTGCATCACCTGAAAGAAAACTATGCGCCTGTGACGGAAGTGAAGTCTGCTGTGATCTGGTGGAAGGCTTGTTCTTCAATGACACCGGATTTTTACGTGGATTATCTACCGACTAACCCATGGATTCATCAGCCTTTTGAAGAGTACGACAGCTTACGGCCGCATCAGTTAGAGGCATGGAGCAAAAAAGGCGTGTCACGCTGATTTGTTGCTGTGTATGTATTTATAAAAACCTCGTTGAGTAAATATCGACGAGGTAAAGTGGACCCATCTGTCCAGACAAATATCTGCATAGTTTAAGAAGCACTTCTGAGGGTGTGCTGGATTTTGTGTAAACGGAATTTCGTTTAATTCGGCTTCATCCGTTCTTCAAACTGGATAGTGAAGCGGTTAAGTGCTCCCTTCCAG
>NZ_JBIIVN010000038.1:0-17796 GCF_044339385.1 Collimonas sp.
TCGTTAAAGACGCCGCCGCATATCGCCCCGGTATGGTATTTCACGCCGTACTATTCGATCCTGCGCGCGATTACTTCAGACTTCATCATTTATCTGCAAGCCGGCGTGGCGGCGTTCGTTGCATTGCTGTGGTTCAAATCAAAACTTGGCAGCATCGTCAAGATCGCCGCAACCGTGATCGGTGCCGCGATTATCGGCGCAATGTTCATATTCGAAGCCAAATTCTTCGGCGTGGTGCTGATGGGCGTCTCGGTCATGGTCCTCGCCGGTTTGCCGTGGCTGGATCACTCCAAGGTCAAGTCGATCCGTTATCGTCCCAGCTGGCACAAATACATTTATATCCTGTTCGGCATCACCTTTGTGATCCTCGGCTATCTCGGCGTCCAGCCGCCGTCGGCAATCGGCAGTTATGTCTCGCAAGTCTGCGCGTTCATTTACTTCGGCTTCTTCCTGTTGATGCCGTGGTGGAGTGCCGCCGGCACCTTCAAGCCGGTGCCGGACCGTGTTGTTTATCACCCGCACTAAGCCAGAGGATAAGAACATGACATTGCTGAAAAGATTGATCGCGGCTCTTATACTGCTGCCAGCGCTGGCTTGTGCCGAAGAGGGTGGTTACCCGCTGGATCGTGCGCCGCAACAGGGTAATAACCTGTCGGCGTTGCAGAATGGCGCCAAACTGTTCGTCAACTACTGCCTGAACTGCCACTCGGCATCGTCGATGCGTTACAACCGTTTGCGCGACATTGGCCTGAGCGAAGATCAGATCAAGAAAAATCTGTTATTTACCACCGATAAGGTCGGCGGGTTGATGGCGATTGCAATGACGCCAAAGGACGGAAAAGAATGGTTTGGCGCGACGCCACCTGATCTTTCGGTGATCGCTCGCGCCAAGGCATCCGGTGCGGGCAGCGGCCCGGACTGGTTGTACACCTATCTGCGTACTTTTTATAAAGATGACAGCCGTCCAACCGGCTGGAATAACATGGTCTTCCCTAACGTCGGCATGCCGCACGTCCTGTGGGAACTTGAAGGTATTCGTACTGCCAAATACGACGACGTCAAGGATCCGCATGAAGAGGGCAAGACCGAACACAAGTTTGTGGGTTTCGAGCAAGTTAAGCCCGGTAAGATGAACCGGATCGAATACGACGTTGCTGTCGCCGATCTGGTCTCCTATCTTGAGTGGATGGGCGAACCTGCTCAGAACACCCGCAAGCGGCTTGGCGTCTGGGTTCTGCTGTTTCTCGGCATGTTCCTGGTTCTGGCATGGCGTCTGAATGCGTCATACTGGAAAGACATCAAGTAGTATTTCATACCCGCGATTTTGCGGGTATGCGTTTTGGGGTGAGCCGTATGGGTCTCACCCTTTTGTTTCTAAGGAACTATAAAAATGATGGTTCTCTATTCGGGTACAACCTGCCCATTTTCGCAACGCTGCCGTCTCGTTCTGTTCGAGAAAGGCATGGACTTCGAAATTCGCGATGTCGACCTGTTTAACAAGCCGGAAGACATTTCGACGATGAATCCATATGGCCAAGTGCCGATTCTGGTCGAGCGCGACCTGATTCTGTACGAGTCCAACATCATCAACGAATACATCGACGAGCGTTTCCCGCATCCGCAACTGATGCCGGCCGATCCGCTGGTGCGCGCACGCGCACGCCTGATGCTATTCAACTTTGAGAAAGAATTGTTCATCCACGTACACACGCTGGAGAACGAGAAAGCCAAAGGTTCAGAAAAGAGCCATGAGAAGGCGCGCTCGGAAATCCGCGATCGCCTGACCACGCTGGCACCTTTGTTCATAAAGAACAAATACATGCTGGGCGATGAGTTCTCCATGCTTGATGTTGCCATTGCACCGTTGCTGTGGCGTCTGGATCACTACGGTATCGAGCTGTCGAAGGCAGCTGCACCGCTGATGAAGTATGCTGAGCGCATTTTCTCGCGCCCCGCCTACATCGAAGCGCTGACACCGTCTGAGAAGGTCATGCGTCGTTAATTGCCGGCGCGGGCAACTGGCGCGCGTCGCTTGCGTGATGCGCGCCAGTCCTTGCTTAACCATTTGTAAAAGTACAGTTTTCGCTCATGCCCGAGATTTCTACCAAACCTTATTTGTTGCGCGCCATTTATGAATGGTGCGCCGACAACGGCTACACACCCTACCTTGCGGCAAGGGTCGATGCGCAAACGCGGGTCCCGATGCAATTCGTCAAAAACGGCGAGATCGTATTGAACATCAGCTTTGAAGCCACCAGCGGTTTGAAAATGGACAATCAATTTGTCGATTTCAGTGCGCGTTTCGGCGGCGTATCGCGCGATATTTCGGTCCCGGTGGATAACGTCATCGCCATTTACGCGCGAGAAAACGGCCAGGGCATGGCATTTGAGGTAACCGTCCCCAGTGAAGCGGACGCCAGCGCTGCCGTCGGGCCCGACCGCGGCGTCGAGCCTCCCGCACCGATGTTGACCTCGGTACCGTCACCGGTAAGTGAGGTAAAATCCGGTTCGTCAGACACTGGCCCAGAAAAAGATCCTGAACCACCGAAAAAAGGTGGTGGAAGACCTACCCTAACTCGAATTAAATAGGTATAATTCTGGACTTCGCAGTTTAGCTGGCTTAGCTCATCTGGTAGAGCACCTGACTTGTAATCAGGGGGTGGCGGGTTCAAGTCCTGCAGCCAGCACCAATACCTAAAAGGCCCACCGTTCGGTGGGCCTTTTTCTTTTGCCGCGAACACGGCATTAGCAACGCCACGTTCTGCAAATGGCGCTGCAAATCCGGTGGCATGGATGCGTCGCTGATGGCGCGCATGAAAGAGCTGTAAGAAGAGAACCGGCGCCTGTGAAGAAGAGGTATGCCGAGGAACGGCTCAAGGCAGAGATCGTGGCTAGGAATTATCTTTTGATAATTTTCTCATCCGCTCGGGCCAAAAACGCAGCACGTCGGCGCTAAGTCGGATACAAACGACAGAATGCAAAGTCAGATATCGGCATGCGGCCGGCAGATTCGCTCAGAGTCGGCTATCCAGTGGCTGTGCAACTTCCTTCCGTTCGCTGTAACGATCGACAAGGAATGACGAGACGTCGCGGGTGAGTAAAGTGAATTTGAACAATTCTTCCATGACGTCGACTACGCGCTCGTAATAAGAAGATGCTCTCATGCGGCCGGCATCATCAAACTCCAGAAACGCTTTGGCAACTGACGACTGGTTGGGGATGGTGATCATGCGCATCCAGCGGCCAAGAATACGCATCTGATTGACCGCATTAAAAGACTGCGAACCGCCGGATACCTCCATGACTGCCAGCGTTTTTCCTTGCGTCGGCCGGATGGCGCCGATGGCAAGCGGAATCCAATCGATCTGTGCCTTCATGATGCCGGTCATCGCACCGTGCCGTTCCGGCGAGGTCCAGACCATGCCTTCGGCCCATTGTGCCAGGGCTCTCAATTCCAACACCTTGGGATGGTTTTCAGGCTCGCCGTCGGGCAACGGCAAGCCACGTGGATCAAAAATTCTGACTTCGCCGCCCATTTCTTTTAGCAGACGCACCGCTTCCATTGTCAACATGCGGCTATAAGATTTTTCACGCAGGGAGCCGTACAACAACAGGAAGCGCGGTGCATGCGTTGAGCGTGCGACGTCGGCAAAATCGGCAGCGGAGGGCGTGCGGAAAGAGCCCACGTCAATATTCGGCAGATCTGGCAGATTATTTGACACGCTGCCGCTCCGCGTTGACCACCACTTCGCCATCTTCTTTGGCAAACGCAGCCTTTTGCGGCGCTGACAGGATATCGAGCACCAGCTCTGACGGACGGCACAGTCGAGTGCCACCTGGCGTCACCACAAAAGGCCGATTGATCAGAGCCGGGTGTGCCTGCATGGTCTCCAATAATTGCATATCTGTCAGATCCGGCGCGTCCAGTCCAAGTTCTGTGTAAAGCGTTTCCTTTTGTCGAATCGCCTCGCGCACTGTCAGGCCGCTGTCGCCAATCAGTTTTGTCAGCGTTGCCAATGACGGCGGTTGCTTCAGGTATTCAATGACTTCCGGCTCAATGCCGGTATTGCGTATTAATGCCAGCGTGTTGCGCGATGTGCCGCATGCGGGGTTGTGATAAATCGTAATCTTCATGGTTCTGCCTTTTTTCTGCCTTTTGTAAAGGAGCGCTGTCGTCTGGCGCTCCGGTCTTGTGTCAACTGTCAACCATCAACTATCGCTCGCATTGGCGCGGCAGAGCGCAGCCCGGGAAAATCCCGAACAGGATGCGGAGTGCGACCCAGGCGCTGAGATAGCGCTCAAAATAAATCCATGGCCCGGTTGATGCTGCACCTGTTGAGAGATCTCCGGTTGTCGCCCGCGATAGGCGTATGCAATTGCTTCATGGCGCTTTATCCACGCTATCGGCGGCGCTGCAGCAAGCACGATTGCAGGCTGGCGAGCAGGGATTGCCGCCGCAGCAATTATCGGTCAGGAATGACAGCAGGCCAGTCATGGTGACGAAGTTCGCCGAGTAAATGACGAATCGCCCCTCATTGCGAGAGTGCGCCAACTCTGCGTGCGTCAACTCCTTCATATGGAACGATACCGACGACGGCGATATGCCGATGATCTCGCTAATTTTGCCAGCCGGCAGACCGCCAGGCCCGGCTTGCACCAATGCTCGATAGATCGCCAGGCGCGAATCTTGAGCAAGTGCCGCAAGGGCAGCAACGGCTGAATTTGTTTTCATATTTCAATGATAGTTAAAATATTGAATAAATCAAGGTTTTTACTCTGCGGGCTGATGTTGGCCAATGGCTAGATGACAAGTCTAGGCTGGCTATAAACGCGTTTAACGAATAGTTCAGGGCTTTTTTGCGGCCATTCCGTGAGCGCTTGAGGTGGCGTTTTGGGACCGATGGCACGCTGTGCAATAGCGTGGTTGTACAGCCTCAGATAATTGAGCAAGGTTGTCTCCAGTAATGCCGCTGTGAGCCTAGCCGGGCTCATCGTCCTTGAATGTCTTTTTGGGCGAGATCGTTTCGCCTTCAGTCTTCAGCGTGTCGCGCTTAGCGTCGTATGCAGCGTGTGATTGCGGTGCGAAAGGCCTTGCACATGGTTTCGCTTGAGGTACTTGCCAGCTGTGGCAAGGGTGATGTTGAAGACCTTGGCGGCCTGGCGGTCAGACGCAGGCCTGAGTCCTTGATTTTCTAACGAATTTTCGGCGTCGTGCGGGCTTGGGGCTGAATGCGCATGCCCATGGACTGAGGTTGATACGATCTGCTGCCAACGATGAGAAGACCGTGGTGCCAAACCGGCAATCAACTCGCCAGGCATGGCTCTGGCTCGGAACAACGCCATGCTACGACCGGGAGTATGATCACACGAAACTAAGCAACTAAACATCCATCAACCATTTCAGAGCAGCACTCAGCACCATGTATATTCCCAAGCAATTCGATGAACCGCGCGTGGAAGTTCTGCATGCGCTGATGCGGGCGCGGCCGTTGTCTGCGCTCGTCACTCTTGCTTCCGGCGGAATCAACGCCAATCACATTCCATTAATGCTGTCGGCTGAGCCGTCGCCGTTCGGCACACTGCACGGTCACGTGGCCCGCGCCAATCCGCTATGGAACGACTTCCAGGCAGAAGTCGAGGTGCTGGCCATATTTAAAGGGCCAGACGCATATATCACGCCATCGTGGTATGCCACCAAGGCCGAGACCGGTAAGGTCGTGCCGACCTGGAATTATGCCGTCGCGCACGCGTATGGGGTGTTGCGCATCATTGACGATGCGACATGGCTGCGCACGCACCTGACGGCGCTGACTGCGCATAACGAGGGCGGATTCCCATCGCCCTGGCAGGTATCCGATGCGCCACATGATTTCACCGAGAAATTGATGGGCGCCATCGTCGGGATTGAGATCGTCATCTCACGTCTGTCCGGCAAGTGGAAAGTCAGCCAGAACCAGCTCGCCCAGAATCAGGCCGGCGTGATTGAGGGCTTACGTGCGCTTGGCGGCGACGAGCGTTGTGCGATGGCGGCCTTGGTTGAAGCCGGCAAGACCTCAGTTTGACGTGTCGTTGCAACAGCCGGTTCACGTCGCCTTTGGCTGTTGTACTATCGGGCTTTGCTGTAAACATCCGGTTGCACGGTGATTTGTAATTCTCCCCAGCACATGCCACTCAATCAACTTCCGCCGTCAATGTATTCGACAGATCCGGTTCCTGGTTTTACGTCGACATCCTGCGGCGCGCTCTGGTGCGGCATACTGCTGATGGCATGTTCAGCGCTACCGTTGCTCGCGCATGCGGAGCAGCTTGAGGATGAGTCCTGGAACCTGGCAGGCCAGGCCACCTATATCTGGCAAAAGAAGCCATCCTTCGCTGCCGTCTAATCGGGCCCGAACAGCCTGAGTACTCAAGCCGAAAAGGGCTATTCGTTTTCCGCTACGCTTTTCTTTGGCATGCGCTTGTGGCGCGGCGCCGAATTCTACTTCGATCCTGAGGTGGTGCAAGCCGTGCCGATGTCGAATCTGACCGGATTGGGCGGCATGGTTGATTCGGAACAGCAAAAATCCAGCGGACCCAATCCGACGTTTTATCGCGCCCGACTATTTCTGCGTCAAACCTGGGGCCTGGGAGGGGAGCGGGAAGCGCTTGAGTCGGCACCAAACCAGTTGGCAGGAATGGTCGATAAACGGCGTTTGGTTGTGAGCGTCGGCAATATGAGTATTCTCGACATCTTCGACAACAATGCATACGCCCACGACGGCCGCACTCAATTCATGAACTGGGCCCTGTCGACCTATGGCGCCTACGATTATGCTGGCGATACACGCGGCTATACCTGGGGCGCGGCGGCGGAATACTATTATGATGACTGGGTCCTGCGCGGCGGTCGGTTCATGGTGCCGCTCGCATCGAACGGCCAGCGTCTGGATACGCGCATTACCAGGTTTCACGCTGACCAGATCGAACTTCAGCATGATCACACGATCCGTGGGCAGCCCGGAAAAATCAGGGTGCTGGCATTTCGCAACCAGGAATTCATGGGGAGTTTCTCGGATGCCTTGGCTTATGCTGCCACCAATGGTGGCACGCCCGACGTGGCGCAGGTACGCAAGGCCAGCGTCAAGCAGGGCTATGGGATCAATTTAGAGCAAAGCCTGAGCAGCGATCTCGGTTTCTTTACCCGCGCCAGCTGGAACGACGGTAAAACCGAAACCTTTTCCTTTGCCGAAATCGAACGTTCGTTGAGTGTCGGCCTGTCTCTGAAAGGCAGTCGCTGGCGTCGTAACAGTGATACGTTCGGGCTCGCCCTGGTTCAAAACGGTCTGAGCCAGGCGCATCAGACTTATCTGGCGGCTGGCGGCTGGCGGGTTTGGGGGTATTCATCGGTGATGGTCGTTTGAACTACCAGCCTGAGCGTATTCTGGAGGCTTATTACAACTTCAGCTTGCGCAAGGGCTTAGCGCTGAGCGCTGACGTGCAGCGCATCTGGAATCCGGCTTACAACGCTGATCGCGGGCCGGTATTGGTCGCTTTGCTGAGGTTGCACACGGAATTTTAGACCTCTGACGAGTGTTGTCGCACCATCGTATATCGACATGCGAAATTCTTCGTTAGCGCTTGCCGAAGGTTGTGTGAATATCGCGATTTATCGCTTTTAGCACATCCATACGGAGAAGAAATGCGTCGCCTCGTCCTCAAGACATTACCCATTCTATTGTTGGCGAGTACTATCGCCAGCGCCTATGCGCAGGATAAGACCAAGATCAAGGTTGGCGTCTCGGTCGGCAATGCCGAGCAGACTTTCGAAGTCGTCAAAAAAGTAGCCGCGCGTGACGGCTTGGAAATCCAGATCATTACCTTCAGCGATTATCTGCAACCGAATGAAGCATTAGCCGCCGGCGATCTGGATGCCAATGCGTTCCAGCACAAGCCATTCCTCGACAGCCAGATCAAAGCGCGCGGCTACAAGATCGTGCCAGTCGGCCTGGCCCTGACGGCGCCGTTGGGCATCTATTCGAAGAAATATAAAAATGTCGATCAGTTACCGGCCGCTGCCAGCATCGGCATCCAGAACGATCCGTCGAACGGCAACCGGGCCTTGCTGCTATTGCAGAAAGCCGGTTTGATCAAGCTCAAACCTGGTGTCGGTGAAAACGGCGTCAATGCAACGCCGCTGGATGTGATCGAGAATCCGAAAAAGCTCAAGCTGATCGAACTGGACGCCGCACAACTGCCGCGTTCACTGGACGATCTGGCGGCGGCATCAATCAACAACGATTACGCGTTCAAGGCAGGTTTGTCTCTGCAACGCGATACGATTGCGGTGGAAGATGCCCGGGGGCCTTATGCCAATCTGATTGCCACGCGGGTGGAGGACAAGGATAAGCCGTGGGTGAAGAAACTGGTCAAGGCGTATCAGTCGGAAGAGGTGCGGAAATTCATCGAGACCGAATTCAAAGGCTCGCTGATTCCAGCATTTTAATCACGCATGGACCCATCGGCGTCGATGGGCCAGCGTACCAACAATATACGGCTGTCAGTTGTTGAACAGGCGGCCGAGTTCGACGCCCGGCTGTGCGGCGCGCATAAATGCCTCGCCAACCAGGAAGGCATTGACGTTGGCATCGCGCATGCGTTTGACGTCATCCCGCGTGTGAATGCCCGATTCGGTCACCACCAGCTTGTCTGGCGCAATATGCGGCAACAGGTCTAGAGTGGTTTGCAGCGAGGTGTCGAAAGTGCGCAGGTTGCGGTTGTTGATGCCGAGCAGCTTGGTCTTCAGCTTCAATGCCGCATTCAGTTCTTCTGCATTGTGCACTTCCACCAGCACGCTCATACCAAGCTCATGGGCGAGCGCTTCCATTTCTGCCATCAAACCGTGGTCCAGCGCCGCGACGATCAGCAGGATCGCATCGGCACCCCACGCACGCGCCTGGAACACCTGATACGGATCGATCATGAAATCCTTGCGCAGCGCAGGCAGCGCACACGCGGCACGGGCCTGTTGCAGATACTCCGGCGCACCTTGAAAAAACTGAACGTCGGTGAGTACCGACAAGCAAGCCGCACCATGCGCAGCGTAATCGGCGGCAATCTCGGCCGGGCGGAAGTCGGCGCGGATGACGCCTTTGGAAGGCGATGCTTTTTTTACTTCAGCAATGACGCCAGGGTGGCCCGCAGCTATCTTGGCCCGCAATGCCGTTTCGTAGCTGCGCAAGTCGGCTCGCGCCTCAGTGTCGGATTCCACTTCGCGGCGCAAACTGGCAAAGTCCTGCTGTTTTTTTGCCGCAGCGACTTCATCAGCTTTCACGGCGAGGATTTTATTCAAGATGTCGGACATGGGTATTTTCCTTTGCAACGGCTTAGTGCAATCAGTCTGCGGCACCGATGGTTTGCGTGATATTAACGAACTGATCAAGCTTGGCGCGGGCAGCGCCCGAGGCGATTGCTGCGCGCGCCTTTTCCAAACCATCAGAGATTGAGCTGGCAACGCCAGCGGCATACAAGGCGGTGCCGGCATTGATGGCAACGATGTCGCGGGCTGCACCGGGCTGGTCTTCCAGCGCCTCCAGCGCTTTTTGCCTGGACTCGATAGCATTGGATACTTTCAGATTGCGGCTGGCAATCATCTGTAGTCCAAAATCTTCCGGATGAATTTCATATTCGCGGATTTCACCGTTGACCAACTCGCCCACCATGGTGCCGGCGCCAAGCGAGACTTCATCCATATTGTCGCGCCCCCACACCACGATGGCGTGCTGCGCGCCCAACCGTTGCAATACCCGCACCTGAATGCCGACCAGATCGGCATGGAATACCCCCATCAGGATATTCGGTGCGCCAGCCGGATTGGTTAGTGGTCCAAGAATATTGAAAATGGTGCGCACCCCCAGTTCCTTGCGCACCGGCGCCGCGTGTTTCATTGCCGCGTGGTGGTTCGGCGCAAACATGAAGCCAATACCGGTTTGCTCGATCGACTCCGCCACTTGCGCTGGCGTCAGGTTGATATTAGCGCCAAACGACTCCAACACATCGGCGCTTCCCGACGACGACGATACGCTGCGCCCGCCATGCTTGGCGACGCGAGCACCGGCGGCGGCGGCGACAAACATCGAGGCCGTCGAAATATTGAACGTCTGTGCGCCATCGCCGCCGGTACCAACGATATCCACCAAATTATCGGTATCGCGGCAAGGAACCGGTGTTGCAAATTCACGCATGACTTGCGCCGCTGCAGCGATTTCGCCGATGGTTTCTTTCTTTACGCGCAGGCCCATGGTCAGCGCAGCGATCATTGAAGGCGACATTTCGCCGCGCATGATGCGGCGGAACAGCGACAGCATTTCGTCGTGAAAGATTTCGCGATGCTCAATGCAACGCAACAGGGCTTCTTGTTCGGTGATTGGCATGATTTCCTTGCTACGAATGAGGAGGTCGGCGCACCGGGCCAGCCAGCGGATGCGTCGGTGCGACAGATTCAGGCAGTTCTTTGTGCGAAGTTACGCAGCAGCGCGTGGCCATGTTCCGACAGGATTGATTCAGGGTGAAATTGCACGCCCTCGATATCGTAATCTTTGTGTCGCACACCCATGATTTCGCCGTCATCAGTCCAGGCCGTGATTTCCAGGCAGTCAGGAATCGAGGAACGCTCAATCGCCAGCGAGTGATAGCGGATCACCGTGAACGGGCTGGGTAAATCCTTGAATACGCCGACGCCGGTGTGCGTAATTGGTGAGGTCTTGCCATGCATGACTTGTTGCGCGCGAATCACCTTGCCGCCGAACGCTTCGCCGATGGCCTGATGCCCCAGGCAAACGCCGAGTATCGGCAGCTTGCCGGCAAACCGCTGCAGCAATTCAACGCAAATCCCGGCTTCCTTGGGGCTGCACGGCCCGGGTGAGAGGCAGATGCGATCAGGCTTCAGGGCCTGGATGTCTTCAAGTGTGATTTCGTCGTTGCGGAAAGTACGTACATCTTCACCCAATTCGCCGAAGTATTGCACCAGGTTGTAGGTGAAGGAATCGTAGTTGTCGATCATTAGCAGCATCAGATTTCTCCATCCAGTCCGTCTTGCACCTGTTCTGCCGCGCGCAGTACCGCGCGCGCCTTGTTTTCGGTTTCCTGCCATTCCATCTCGGGCACCGAATCGGCGACGATACCGGCTGCGGCCTGCACATACAGCATGCCATCCTTGATGACGCCGGTGCGAATGGCGATGGCGACATCCATTTCACCGCCGAACGACAGATAGCCGCAGGCGCCGCCGTAGATGCCGCGCTTGGTCAGTTCCAGTTCATCGATGATTTCCATGGCGCGTACTTTCGGCGCACCGGACAAGGTGCCAGCCGGGAAAGTAGCTTTCAGGACATCCAGGTTGGACAGGCCAGATTTAAGTTCACCCTCAACGTTGGAAACGATGTGTTGAACATGCGAATATTTTTCGATCACCATCTGATCGGTGACTTTGACGCTACCGGTTTCGGCGATGCGGCCGATGTCGTTACGGGCCAGGTCGATCAGCATCACGTGCTCCGCGATTTCCTTGGGGTCAGCGAGCAGCTCGGTAGCCAGTTGCTCATCCTGCTCGGGAGTCGAACCACGCGGCCGGGTACCAGCCAATGGGCGGATCGTGACCTTGCGCTTGCTTTCGCCGCTGGCGGTTTTAGGTGCCGAGGTTTGTTCATTGCGCACCAGGATTTCCGGCGAAGCGCCGACAATCTGCATGTTGCCGAAATTGTAGAAATACATGTACGGCGACGGATTCAGCGAGCGCAGTGCGCGGTATAGCATCAACGGCGAATCGACGTAGGGCTTCTTGATGCGTTGGCCGATCTGCACCTGCATCAGGTCGCCCGCCATCACATATTCCTTGGCCTTGGCGACAGCCTTCAGGTAATCGTCTTTCTTGAATTCGCGAATGGTTTCGGTGCGCACCGACGCCGATGTCACTGGCGCGTCGGCCGGCCGGCGCAGCATATTGCGCAAGTCTTTCAAGCGCTGGCGGCCTTTCGAGAAGGCTTCCGGCTGGGTCGGATCGGCGTAGACGATCAGGTACAGTTTGCCGGACAGATTGTCGATGACAGTCAGCTCTTCGGTCAGCAGCAATTGAATATCAGGCAGGCCGAGATCGTCTTGCGGCGTCGAGTCGGCCAGACGTTTTTCAATATGGCGCACCGTATCGTAACCGAAATAACCGGCCAGGCCACCGCAAAAGCGCGGCAGCCCAGGACGCAGCGCGACTTTGTAGCGCGACTGGAACTCGGCGATGAAATCGAGCGGGTTACCATCGTGGGTTTCGATGATCTTGTCGTCATTGACCACTTCGATCTGCGTGCCGTAGCTGCGCAGCAGCGTCGAGGCCGGCAAGCCAATGAATGAGTAGCGTCCGAAGCGTTCGCCGCCGACGACTGATTCCAACAGGAAAGTATTTTTCCCGGTGTGCTGGGTTTGCGCCAACTTCAGGTACAGCGTTAATGGGGTTTCGAGATCGGCAAAGGCTTCTGCGATCAGCGGAATACGGTTATAGCCTTGCGTGGCCAGCGATTTGAATTCGAGTTCGGTCATGTTTCTCTCCAGGCCGCTATTGTAAAACAGCGGTGGTTCATTACAAAAAACGTTGCCAGAATTTCTGGCTAATCAAGAAATCTCCTGGCAGCGGCGATCTGTGGGTCTAATTAGCCCAGGATTGCCAGCGTCGCCATAGCCAGGCCCCGGGGGCGACTAGGAGGACGTGAAGTTTTTTGTTGGCGAACATGAGAGATTGGACGGTGTTAAATAAGTCGAAAAATATAAGTCAAAAAATATAAGTCGAAAAATGCGACAAAGAGTCGGGCGAATCAGGTTGAAATATGATGTGCAGCAACTAACAGCGAACTGACTATACCATCGGAATCGACATCGTGCATAGATTCGCCGTGATTGTAGCCGTAAGGTACGTTAAATACCTTGCAACCGGCTGCACGCGCCGCTTCGGCGTCGTTGCTGGAGTCGCCGATGGCAATCACCTGCGCCGGTTCCAGCGTGAAATCGGCACAAACCGCGAGTAGCGGCATCGGGTCCGGTTTCTTGCGCGGGAACGAATCGCCGCCGTAAACCACCTCGAAATACTTGCGTAGCCCCGTTTTTTCTAGCAACGTCAACGCAAATGCTAAAGGTTTGTTGGTGACGCAGGCCAGCCGCAACCCTTTTTGACGCATCGCCTGCAAGCCCTCAACCACGTCGGGATACAGTCTTGCATGGGTGCCGTTGACGACTGCGTAATGACGCTGATAAGAATCCAGCGCCGCGTTGAAATGCTGCTCGACTTGCGGCGCCGGAAAATCAACGGCGAGTACCCGGCGAACCAGATTCTCACTGCCTTTGCCGACGAAGTCGACAATCATTTTTTGTTCCAGCAGCGCCAGATCCAGCTCGGCACGCATGCGGTTCACTGCTACCTGAAAATCCGGCGCGGTGTCGAGCATCGTGCCATCAAGGTCAATGATGGCCGCGGCGATACCGCTCAGGACAATCACTTCCCGCGTTACTGCTG
Source organism: Collimonas sp. (assembly GCF_044339385.1). NCBI lineage: Bacteria > Pseudomonadati > Pseudomonadota > Betaproteobacteria > Burkholderiales > Oxalobacteraceae > Collimonas > Collimonas sp. Next base: position 13,532 of record NZ_JBIIVN010000038.1, read on the forward strand.
GATTTGTTTCATTCATACCTGCGCCAGTTCCGTTCGCATATTGTCGATTACTGCCTTGTAATCGGGTTTGCCGAAGATAGCCGATCCGGCGACGAAGGTATCTGCGCCGGCCTTGGCTGCTGCCGCGATGTTGTCGATCTTGATGCCGCCATCGACTTCCAGCATGATGTCGCGCCCGGAGGCATCGATCCGTCGACGCGCCTCGGCAATCTTCTTCAGCGCTTCCGGGATGAATGACTGGCCGCCGAAGCCTGGATTAACTGACATGATCAGGATGATATCGATCTTGTCCATCACATAATCAAGGTAGTCCAGCGATGTTGCCGGATTGAAAACCAGGCCGGCTTTGCAGCCGTTGTCGCGGATCAGTTGCAGCGTGCGATCAACATGCTCCGATGCTTCCGGGTGGAAAGTAATAATATTGGCACCCGCCTTTGCGAAGTCCGGAATGATGCGGTCCACCGGCTTGACCATCAGATGCACGTCGATGGGCACCTGCACATGTGGGCGGATCGCCTGGCACACCAGGGGGCCGATAGTCAGGTTGGGAGCGTAATGGTTATCCATCACGTCGAAGTGGATCATGTCGGCGCCGTCGCTTACAACATTGCGTACTTCTTCACCCAGGCGGGCGAAGTCGGCGGAGAGGATGCTGGGGGCAATACGATAGGTTGGCATGAAGGCTATCCAAAGAAGGGCGCAAAAAAGAGGGCTATTTTACTCTTTAGGAGGCCGTCTGGCGTCCTTGCTGCTTGCGCCTTGGGGGAAATTCGTGTGCAATGGCTCGTTAGCCGTAGTCAATTTGAAAGTAATCAGTGTCAATCGAGGAACCCAGCATGGCCGCCTATGAATTTACCGTTTCTGTCAGGACGCAGTATCTGGAAGAGCAATCCGATCCCGGCAGTTCGCATTTTGTGTTCGCCTATGCGATTACTATTCGCAATACCGGGCAGGTCGCGGCACAATTGATTGCGCGCCACTGGGTGATTACAGATGCTAACAACCATGTTGAGGAAGTGCGCGGCCTTGGTGTGGTGGGCCATCAGCCGCTGCTGCAACCGGGCGAACAATTCGAGTACACCAGCGGCACCTCAATGGCGCCGCCGCAGGGTTCCATGTCCGGCGAGTATTTCTGCGTTGCTGAAGACGGCGAGCAATTCGAGGCGCGCATTCCCGAATTTGTCCTGTCGCTGCCACGCACCCTGCACTGAATTTATTTTTCGCTCTTATCTTCTTTGGACTGCCAGGGTTTGACAGGTGGCTCGGCCGGCGGCTTTTTATCCGGATTGCGACCGGAAAACATCGTCCACCAGACAATGAATGCGAACACAAAGAAGGCAAAACACGCTTCAAGAGCGACTAACCACATAAAGAATCCTAAATGCTATTTAAACGTATCAGTCTACCCGTTTCTGTCTTGATTATCGGTTTCAGTTTAGCTGCCTGTACCAGTACTCCCCTCACAACGCCATTGCCCAAGGAACCGCCGCGACCCGCCGAAACCGCGCCGCCGCTGCCCTCAACGCCACCCGGCGCCGCCCTGCGGGCGACTACATTCTCGGCCCTGCCCGGCTGGGCCAGTGACGATTTGCGCCAGGCGCTACCGGCGTTTCTGACTTCTTGTACGACCCAGGCGCGCAAGGTTGACTGGAAAGAGCCTTGTGCGATTGCCGCCGGCGTGGATGGCGGGAGTGAAAAGGCAGTGCGCGAATTTTTTCAGTCACTCTTCACGCCTTATCAAATTATTAATCCTGATGGTTCGGATAACGGGCTGGTCACCGGCTATTACGAACCGTTGCTCAGAGGCGCGCGTAAGCGTGGCAGCCCCTACCAGACGCCGCTCTACCGGGCGCCGGACGATCTGATCACGGTTGACCTAGCCAGCATCTATCCGGAGTTGAAGGGGCTGCGACTGCGCGGCCGCCTGGTCGGTAACAAAGTGGTGCCCTACGCCAACCGTGCCGAGCTAGATAAGTCCGGCGCTCTGGTTGGCAAGGAGTTGCTATGGGTGGATGACCCGATTGATGCGTTTTTCCTTCAGGTACAAGGTTCCGGTCGCGTCCAGCTGAATGACACCGGAACCATTATGCGGGTAGCTTACGCCGATCAAAACGGTTATCCGTACAAATCGATCGGACGTTATCTGGTCGATAAAGGCGAACTGACACTGGCTCAGGCGTCTGCGCAAGGCATCAAAGCCTGGCTGGCGGCGAATCCAGGGCGGCAACAGGAATTGCTGAACGCCAATCCAAGCTATGTCTTTTTCAAGGAAGAAAGCGTCACCGATCCGAGTAAAGGCCCCAAGGGCGCCCAAGGCGTGCCTCTGACCCCGCAACGCTCAATTGCGGTCGACCCGCAGTTTGTACCGCTCGGCACCCCGGTGTTTTTGTCGACCACCCAGCCCAACAGCAGCGCCCCGTTGCAGCAACTGGTGGTGGCGCAGGATACCGGCGATGCCATCAAGGGCGCGGTCCGTGCCGATTTTTTCTGGGGTTTTGGTAATGACGCTGGCGATAAGGCTGGCAAGATGAAGCAGCGTGGCATGATGTGGTTGCTGTTGCCGAAGATGGCCGCGATCCGATAACTGCGGCCAAGTCCGGTATGACGCAACGCCAAGTATGATTAAAATTAATTAACGCCTAGCGCAACACCAGCACTGGGATTGTGGAATGGGCCAGCACCCTTTGGGTTTTACTGCCTAGGAAAAGGCGGCTAAGGCCGCTACGGCCATGCGATGCCATGAAAATCGCGTCGCAATGATATTTCTCGGCCGCATTGATGATCTCTTCGTCGGGATTGAAGGCTTGAGCGGTCAGCATTTCGCACTGTACGCCGGCGTCTCTGGCGGCGTCAGCGACTTTTTTTACATTCAACTGCGCCAGCGCCAGCATGTTCTCTTCATAGGTACCTGGGTCGGTGGCCATGTTGCTTTCAGCCATCGGCGAGAACGGGTAAGGCTCGGCAACCGAAAGGGCGAAGATTTTGCCCCCGCTGAATCTGGCAAATTCAATGGCGGTGGCAATTGCCTTGTCGGACAGTTGTGATCCGTCAGTAGGGACTAGAATGGTCTTAAACATGAAAAGCCTCCTTCTAGTTAGGGGATCGGTTGAAATCTCAGAACCGTGTCGGAAATATGTTGATTTAAGTAATATTAACAAGGACAGGCACGTTTCTTAGTGACAATCCAAAACCTGATAAATTCCTCATGATGTGGTTCGCCGGTGTGTGTATATTTACTTATACATACTTATAGGTGGTAATCCTATCCCTTATCCAGCGGCGCTACAATTAACATCAAACGATTTACACGAAATGGAAGATCCAATGACATACGAAAATATCCTCGTCGAGACGCAAGGCAAAGTTGGGCTCATTCACCTGAATCGCCCCAAGGCCCTGAACGCCCTAAACGATCAATTGATGAGTGAGTTGGGTACGGCGCTACTCGAATTTGACGGCGATCCAGAAATTGGCTGCATCGTTCTGACAGGAAGCGACAAAGCCTTTGCCGCCGGTGCCGATATCGGCGGTATGGCCACCTTGTCTTATATGGACGTATTCAAGGGCGACTACATCACCCGCAATTGGGAGGTGATCCGTAGCGTTCGCAAGCCGGTGATTGCCGCCGTAGCGGGTTTTGCACTGGGCGGTGGCTGCGAGCTGGCGATGATGTGCGATTTCATCATCGCTGCCGACAATGCCAAATTCGGTCAGCCGGAAATCAAGCTAGGTATCATTCCCGGTGCTGGTGGCACGCAGCGCCTGCCGCGAGCGGTATCGAAGTCGAAAGCGATGGACATGTGTTTGACTGCACGCATGATGGATGCTGCCGAAGCCGAGCGCGCTGGCCTTGTCTCGCGTGTGGTGCCGTTGGAGCGCCTGTTGCCGGAGGCCATTGAAGCGGCCATCGTGATTTCGTCAATGCCCCTGCCGGCGGTCATGATGATCAAGGAATCGGTCAACCGCGCCTATGAAACGACGCTGGCCGAAGGAGTTCAATATGAGCGCCGCATGTTCCACAGCACCTTCGCCACAGAAGATCAGAAAGAAGGCATGCATGCCTTCTTAGAGAAACGCCCACCTGTTTTTAAAAATATTTAAAATATTTAATAAACCGCTTGCCATAGGTCGAAATGGTTTGCTATAGTTCGCCTCCCGTTGAGAACGACGCGAAATAAAACGAAACAGCAGCAAGAAATTGGGGCTGTTTTTAGCGAAGTGGGAACGAAGAATTAAGTTGTAAATGAGGTTGTAAAGTTAGTGTT
>NZ_JBIIVN010000199.1:0-3861 GCF_044339385.1 Collimonas sp.
TTGCGGGACTGGAAGGGAGCACTTAACCGCTTCACTATCCAGTTTGAAGAACGGATGAAGCCGAATTAAACGAAATTCCGTTTACACAAAATCCAGCACACCCTCTATGTACATCCATCCAACGGCTTGCATCCGAGCGCCGATACGACCGAAATCTACGGCCAGTTGGGTTACGGTCCTGCCTACATCAAATATTCGCAGTCAGTCACCAATCTGTTCGGTTTTGCCAACAGTAAGAACAGCGGCTATCTGGATCTGGGTGTCAATCTCGATGTCACCAATGGTTACACGCTCAACCTGCATGCAGGTCATCAAACTGTCAAAAATAATTCGGCATCCAGTTATAACGACTGGAAAGCCGGGCTGACCAAGGATTTCGGCTTCCTGTCAGCTAGCATCGCGCTGATCGGCACCGATACCAATAATTACGTCGGACCGACCCCGGATCGTAAAAATCTGGGTAAAACTGCACTGGTAATCGGCACCACAAAAACCTTCTGAGCATCCCCGGGAAGAGGCTTTCACAGCACAGGCCGGAATACCCACGGCGTTACGGCCTGTTCGCCTTTATCTCAGGCCGCTGGCGGGGAAAGTAAATAGCTTATAGGATGTCGTAACGGCAGACCAATTCCATCTACAATTGGCGAATGCTGTCATATCGCCGCCGGGCTGGCGGAACTCATCGGGCAACCAAAACATTCACATGTCTTTAGCCAACTCAAGCGGCGATTTACGCCCTGATCCGGATGCCTTACTGGCGCAGTTGCAGGTGCAGGACAGTCTGGCAGAACGCGGCAAGCTGCGCATCTATTTTGGTGCATCGGCCGGTGTCGGTAAAACCTATGCGATGCTCGGTGCCGCACACAAGCTGCACAGCGGAGGTCGCGAGGTACTGGCCGGCGTGATCGAAAGCCACGGCCGCGCTGAAACCGCCGCCATGCTGAACGGCCTGGAATTACTGCCGCTGAAGCAGCTCGAGTATCGCGACAAGCAACTGCCGGAGTTCGATCTGGATGCTGCCCTGCGGCGCAAGCCTTCGCTGATTCTGGTCGATGAGCTGGCGCATTCCAACGCGCCCGGTTCGCGTCACCCGAAGCGCTGGCAGGATGTAGAAGAGTTGCTCAATGCCGGCATCGATGTATTCACCACCCTCAACGTCCAGCATCTGGAAAGCCTCAACGATGTTGTGGGCGGCATTACCGGTGTCCGGGTGGCGGAAACCTTGTCAGATACTGTCTTCGATGCCGCCGATGAAGTGGTCATGGTGGATTTGCCGGCTGACGAACTGCTGACCCGGCTCAGGCTCGGCAAGGTCTACAAACACCCGCAAGCGGAGCGCGCTTCGCGCAATTTTTTCCGGAAAGGAAACCTCATTGCATTGCGTGAACTGGCCTTGCGTCGCACCGCGGATCGTTTGCAGGGCGACGTTCAGGCTTACCGTATCGAAAAATCGATTGGCGCTGTTTGACAAACCGATGCCGCGTTGCCGGCTTGCGTCGGACCGTCGCCCGGCGCCGAGCATGTGATCCGCAGCACAGCCCGGTTAGCGACCCAGCTCAATGCGGAATGGCACGCCGTCTATGTCGAGACCCCAAGCTTGCAGCGCTTGCCGTCGGCCAGGCGCGAACGCATCCTGAAAAACCCTTAAGCTGGCGCAAGACCTGGGAGCGACCACAGCCGTGCTGGCCGGTAATCAGGTGGCCGCAGTCATGGCAAGTTATGCGCGCAGCCACAATTTTTCCAAGATCATTATCGGCCGCAGTCAACGCCGCTATCCGTGGCAAGCCAATCATGCAGCCGGTATCGCAAAGCTGGCCGCCGATATCGATGTGATCGAAATCGGTGTGCCGCCGCCGAGCGCCTCAGCAAAGAATAACGACGACCCTGGCAGGGGATGGCCGTGCTACCTGCCGACCCAGAGCCGGATTGAATGGCGGGGCTACGCCTGGGCGCTCGCCGTGTGCGTGCTGGTGACCATACTGGCGACGCCGATTCTGCCGTTCTTCGACCTCGCCAATATCGTCATGCTGTATTTATTGGCAGAGGTACTGATCGCCATACGCTATGGTCGTGGTCCGGCGATTTTCGTCGTGCTGCTGAGTATCGCATCGTTCGATTTCTTTTTTGTACCGCCGCGCTTTTCGTTTGCCGTCAGCGATTTTCAATACCTGTTGACCTTCGGCGTGATGCTGGCCGTAGGCCTGACGATTACCCATCTCACCGCCGGCCTGCGCTACCAGGCCCGCATCGCATCGCATCGCGAAGCACGTTCGCGGGCGTTGTTCGAGTTCGCTCGCGAGCTGTCGGCGGTGCTGCAGACCGAGCAGATATTTGAGACCAGCCGGCGCTTTCTGCAGCGCAGCTTCCAGGCCAAGACCTTATTGCTGGTGCCGGACGAGGCCGGGCGCCTGCAAATGCCTGCGGTTATTCCTTATGATGCCGCCGACATGGCAGCCGCGCTCGATATCGGGATTGCGCAATGGGCGTTCGATAATGCCAGCAGCGCCGGTATCGGCACCGATACTCTGCCCGCCAGCAATTACCTGTATGTGCCGCTGGTGGCGCCGATGCGCACCCGCGGCGTGCTGGCGATCCTGCCGCACAGTCGGCGTTGGATATTGATCCCGGAGCAGCAGCAACAGCTGTACACGTTTGCCACGCTGACCGCAATCGCGCTGGAGCGGGTTCATTATGTCGAGGTGGCACAGGACGCTCTGGTGCGGATGGAATCGGAGCGCTTGCGTAACTCGTTGTTGTCAGCGTTGTCGCATGATTTGCGTACGCCGTTGACGGCGTTGGTTGGCTTGTCGGAGTCGTTGTCGCTGTCGAAACCGCCGCTACCGCAAAATCAGCAGATATTGGCTAGCGCGCTGCACAGCGAAATGCTGCGCATGAGTGCACTGGTCACCAATCTGCTGGATATGGCGCGGATCCAGAGCGGCGAGGTCAAGCTGAATTTGCAATGGCAGCCGTTCGAAGAAGTAGTCGGCAGCGCGCTGCGCGCGAGCGCGTCGGCGCTGGTGGCACACCAGGTGGAAATACGTGTGGCGCACGAACTGCCGCTGATCTGTTTTGATGCCGTGTTGATTGAGCGCGTGCTGTGTAACTTGCTGGAAAATGCCGCCAAATACACCGCACCGGGTTCTCATATCCGCTTGTCTGCGGTCGTCAACGGACGCTTCCTTGCGGTCACGGTGGCCGATGACGGCCCGGGTCTGCCGAGCGGCATGGAAGACGCGATATTTGAGAAATTTACGCGTGGCGAACGCGAATCTGCAAAACCCGGAGTGGGGCTGGGGCTGGCCATTTGTCGGGCAATTGTCGAGGCGCATGGCGGCACTATCCAGGCCCACAGCGGTCATCCAAAAGGCGGTAGCACAGAGCTGAGCGCGGGTGCCGAATTTATTTTCACCATTCCTCTGGGCGCACCGCCAAGTATGCCCGATCTGGAACCAGCCGATTTCACGCCGGGAGCAACTGAACCAGATGGCAGCGACGCTTCCGGCCAGCACGGCAACATGGATAAAGCATGACGATCCAACCAACACCAATAGCACTGCTGGTCGAAGACGAACCGCAGATCCGGCGCTTTGTGCGTGCCGCGCTGGAGAGCGAAGGCTGGCAGATTTTTGAGGCTGAAACTATGCAACGCGGTCTGATCGACTGTGGCACCCGCAAGCCAAATCTTGTGATTCTCGATCTTGGCCTGCCGGATGGCGATGGCGTTGACTTTATTCTGGACGTGCGCAAATGGTCGCGGGTACCGATCATCGTGTTATCTGCACGCGTCAACGAAGCCGACAAGATTAAGGCGCTCGATGCCGGCGCCGATGATTATCTTAGTAAGCCGTTTGGTGTCGG
>NZ_JBIIVN010000039.1:0-17594 GCF_044339385.1 Collimonas sp.
AGGCGGCATAAAAGCCACCTGTTGGAAGACGAAAAATCGAGGGAAGCTCAGAACATGCCCGGAAGCCAGGTTGCCGCAGAAAAATCATCGGCAGCACGCAATACCACAACAATTATTTCGCGCCCGATACCTTAGGTTGCTCATGGTAAATCAACAGTGGCTTAGCGCCGCTGGTGATGGTGTTTTCATCCACCACAACCTTTGCGACATTTTGCTGGCTTGGCAAATCGTACATAACATCGAGCAATACATGCTCCAGAATCGAGCGCAAACCGCGTGCGCCGGTCTTGCGCGCCAACGCTTTGCGAGCAATCGCCTGCAGCGCCGCAGGACGGATTTCAAGCTCTGCACCTTCCATCTGCAACAGCTTAGAGTACTGTTTGACCAACGCATTCTTGGGCGCAATCAGTATCTCGATCAGTGCCTCTTCATTCAATTCCGCCAATGTTGCGATCACCGGCAAGCGGCCGACCAATTCAGGAATCAGGCCGAAACGCGTCAGGTCTTCCGGCTCGGCATCCAGCAGCACCTCGCTGGAGGTGCGCTGACTCTGGCTCTTCACACTTGCCGAGAAACCAATGCCACTCTTTTCAGAACGATCTGAAATTATCTTGGCCAAGCCATCAAATGCTCCGCCGCAAATGAACAGGATATTGGTCGTATCGATCTGCACGAAATCCTGATTCGGATGCTTGCGACCACCTTGCGGAGGTACCGAAGCCATGGTGCCCTCAACCAACTTCAGCAACGCCTGCTGCACCCCCTCGCCGGATACGTCGCGGGTGATGGAAGGATTATCCGATTTACGGGAGATTTTATCGATTTCATCGATATAAACGATACCGCGCTGCGCCTTTTCGACTTCGTAATTACAATTTTGCAGTAATTTCTGAATGATGTTTTCGACGTCTTCACCAACGTAACCGGCTTCGGTCAGGGTGGTGGCATCGGCGATGACAAAAGGGACGTTCAACATGCGCGCCAAGGTCTGCGCCAGCAGTGTCTTGCCGGAGCCGGTCGGGCCCACCAGCAAAATGTTGCTTTTTGCCAATTCGACATCATCCTTCTTACCAAGATGCTTGAGCCGTTTGTAGTGGTTGTAGACCGCCACCGACAAAATACGCTTGGCCGGCTCTTGCCCGATCACATACTGATCGAGCAGCTCGCAAATCTCTTGCGGAATCGGCAACTCCGATTTTTGACCTTCCAGCGTTTCTACGTTCGAAGCCTCATCGGTAATGATGTGGTTGCACAGATCGATACATTCATCACAGATGAATGCAGACGGCCCGGCGATGAGTTTTTTCACCTCATGCTGGCTCTTGCCGCAGAAGGAGCAATAAAGCAGTTTTTCGCCGCTGGAAGATTTTTTATCAGACATAAAGGCAGAGTTTAAGTAAAGCTATATGGGGGAGACTGATTTTATATTACCTGCGAAATTGGCGTTCGTCACGATAGGCAGACATAAAACACACTGCCCATGACTATACGACATCTGCGGGAAATAAGAAGGCAATCAGCACCGGCACCGCCGCGTATTGATCGCCATACCTCCGAAAAAGCAAAACGCCCGTACCTTTTGGGGCCGGGCGTCTTTATCAATACGCTAAAATCAAGCGCGTGTTGCCAGGACTTTATCAATCAAGCCGTATTCCACTGCTGCATCGGCAGACATGAAATTATCCCGATCGGTGTCCTTGCTGATCTGTTCAATGCTACGCCCGGTCTTGTCGGCCAGGATCGCGTTGAGACGCTCCCGCAGATAGAGTATCTCGCGTGCCTGGATCTCGATATCCGAAGCCTGCCCTTGCGCGCCGCCGAGTGGCTGGTGAATCATGATGCGTGAATTCGGCAACGAGAAGCGCTTGCCCTTGGCACCAGCGGCCAGCAGGAAAGCTCCCATCGAAGCAGCCATACCGGTACACAAGGTCGAGACTTCCGGTTTGATGAACTGCATCGTATCGAAAATCGCCATGCCGGCAGAGACAGAGCCACCTGGGGAATTGATATACAAGGAAATATCCTTATCAGGATTTTCACTTTCCAGGAACAGCAATTGCGCCACTACCAGGTTGGCGGTCTGATCGTTGACCGGCCCCACCAGGAAAATGATGCGCTCGCGTAGCAAACGCGAGTAAATGTCGTAGGAACGCTCACCGCGACCACTTTGCTCAATCACGATAGGCACCATGCCGAGCATGTCAGTATCCAGTGCCGAATTACGATTAAAGCCTGTCATATCTTTCCTTATGAAGAGCGCTAAAACTAGATCGGCCTGTTGGTCGCGCCCGAGAAAACCGGACGCGACACCGAGACTAATTAAGCCTGTTGCCCGTTGTTGCTCATCAATTCATCGAACGCAACCGACTTTTCGGTCACTTTCGATTTGCCCAACACGTAGTTGACGACGTTTTCTTCCAAAACAAGAGCTTCAACTTCTGCCAGACGGCGACGATCGCTGAAATAGTATTTCAGGACTTGTTGTGGGTCTTCGTAACTTTGGGCAAAGTCTTCAACTTGCGCCTTGACTTGTTCTGGCGTGGCTTGCAGCTTGTTTTCCTTGACCACTTCGGCCAGGATCAGACCGAGGCGGACGCGACGCTCTGCCTGGCTTGTGAACAACTCCGGCGGGAACGGCATGTCGTTGACCTTCATGCCGCGTTGCGCCATGTCTTGACGGGTCATTTCAACCAGACGTTCAACGTCTTGTTCGATCAGTGCTTTTGGCACATCCAGTTCGCTGACCTTGATCAGCGCATCCATCACGCTATCCTTGTTCTTGGCCTTAACGCGGGAACCGACTTCACGCTCCAGGTTGAGCTTGATATCAGCACGCATCTTGGTCAGATCGCCATCTTCGATACCCAGCGATTTGGCAAATTCAGCATCGACTTCCGGCAGATGGGCCCACTCCAGCTTCTTGAGGGTGATGGTGAATTCAGCAGTCTTGCCGGCAACGTCCTTGCCATGGTAGTCGGCAGGGAAAGCCAGATCAAAAGTCTTGGATTCGCCAACTTTCAAGCCGATGGTGGCGTTTTCAAACTCAGGCAGCATGCGGCCTTCGCCCAACACGTAGGCGTAGTCGTCAGCCTTGCCGCCCTGGAACTCAACGCCATCAATTTTGCCGACGAAATCGACAGTCACGCGGTCGCCATTCTGCGCCGACAGATCGCCGCCGCCATCGCCGTGCGCGCCTTGCTCGCCCTTGACGTGGTAGTGCACACGCTGCTTGCGCAGGATATCGATAGTCTTGTCGATTTCAGTATCGCTGACTTTAGCTTTGGTCTTTTCTACTTCAACGCTGGTCAGATCGCCAATCTTGACTTCTGGGTAGACTTCGAAAGTGGAGTCAAATGCCAAGGTGCCTTCAGCCACGCCTTCGCTGTTCTTCGGCTCGATCTTCGGGTAACCGGCAACGCGCAGGTTGTTTTCGGTGGCGGCAGTGTTGAATGCGCTGCCGACTTTGTCGTTCAGCACTTCGGTTTCGACCTGATAACCGTACTGTGCAGCGACCATCTTCATCGGCACTTTGCCTGGGCGGAAGCCTGGGGCTTTCGCCGTGCGAGCGCGAACCTTCAGGCGCTTCTCGACTTCGGTTTGCACTTCGCTCATAGCGATAGTGAGGGTAAGGCGGCGTTCAAGTTTATCCAGAGTTTCGACTGCAGTTGCCATGTGGATCGTCCAAAAATTAAAAATTCCGTGGTGCGACCAGGATAAGCCGAGCCACTCAATCGTCCCGGCAAGCCGGGATTACTGGTGCCCGGAGTGGTGAAATGTTGCCATTTTCATCCTACCCCTGTCGCGCTAAAGTCCGATATTCTATACGCAAAAGAGCTACTTGCGCCAAAACGCGTCATACGCCAGTCGTATTAAGTCAGCTTATCTGAGCGGAATCGGACTCGCTACCGAAACCGGCACCGCTGTAACGCTGTTTTGCGGACTGCCATCCACTAATTTATCCGAATAAGTCAGGTAGACCAGTGTATTACGCTTTGGATCGACCAGCCGCACAATATGCAGCCGCTTGAACAGTACCGACATGCGTTCGGTGAAGACATCTTCTTGGAGCGGTAGCTTGTCGACGAATTGCAGGCTGGCGGCCACTTGGCGGCAGGCGATCGAGGCTTCCGCGCGATCCTCGGCCAAACCCACCGTGCCTTTGACGCCCCCGGTGCGCGCTCGCGACACGTAGCAAGTAATGCCACGCACCTTGGGATCGTCATAGGCCTCCACCACAACCCGATCATTACGGCCGACCCAACGAAATGCAGTACTCACCTCGCCGACCTGCTCCGATGCCGCTTGCACCACATCCGTTACGATTACGGAAAATCCAAATAACGCGAACACCGCCAAGGACTTTTTATGCATGCTTGCTCCTAGAATTAGAAGCTTGATTGTATGCCGAAGAACCCGCCCGCTGCCGATCATTTAGTGGCCTTATTTATATTTCGTGGTCCGATATTTCATGGCCCTGTATTTCGCGACCTTGCAAAAGCAACAGGCGTAAAAAACCCCTCCACAGAAGAGGGTTCTTATCATATTTCAGCAGGGCGACAATCATACCCACAGCTGGTGCGACCGAGAGGACTCGAACCTCCACAAGATTGCTCTCGACAGGACCTAAACCTGTTGCGTCTACCAATTTCGCCACGGTCGCATTTGAAGCATTTTCTGGCCAATCCTGTACAGCAAGATTGAACAGCCTGCCATTTTACTGCAAGCTGTCGAATATGGCGAGAGGGCTTAACATTTTTACGTAAAATTTACGGTGACGGGTTAAACGTCTGTCAAAACGTCCATCAATTACGGCCTCTTGACACGGAACCAGGCAGCATACAGCGCCGGCAGGAACAGCAGAGTGAGTCCGGTGGCAACGATCAGGCCGCCCATGATGGCCACTGCCATTGGCGCCCAGAACACCGAGCGCGACAATGGGATCATCGCCAGCACTGCCGCTGCCGCGGTCAGCATGATCGGCCGGCAGCGCCGCACTGCGGATTCGACGATGGCATTCCAAGGTGCAGTGCCGGCGGCGATGTCGTGCTCGATCTGATCGATCAGAATCACCGAGTTACGAATGATCATGCCAAACAGCGCAATCACGCCAAGCTGCGCTACGAAGCCGAAAGGCCGATGCAGGATCAGCAGCGCGGCTGCCGCCCCGGCAATCCCCAGCGGCCCGGTCAGAAACACCAGCAGCGAGCGCGAGAAGCTATGCAATTGCAGCATCAGCAAAGTGAAAATGATGAAAATTACCAGCGGCACATTGGCGGCAATCGAATCCTGGGCTTTGCCACTGTCATGCGCGGCACCGGCGACATCAATAAGATAGCCTGGCGGCAGTTGCGCACGGATCTTGTCGAGCTGCGGATTGATCTGGTCGGTCACGGTCGGCCCTTGCACGCCGTCAATCACATCGGCCTGCACTGTAATCGCCCAGTTACGCCACTCGCGCCACACCACGCCAGGCTCCCACGCCAACTTGACAGTGGCGATTTGCGATAACGGCACCGACTTGCCGCCAGCGATGGGCACATTCGCCTGATTGAGCGCTTCAATCGTTCCTCGTTCGTCGAGCGGCTGGCGCACCAAAATATCGATCAGACGGTCATGTTCGCGGTATTGGCCGATGGTGGTACCGGTCAACAAGGTGTTCACGGTTTGCATCACTGTTTGTGAACCTATCCCTAGCGCGCGTAATTTATCCTGATCAAGATCGATCCGCAGCACCTTGACGGATTCGTTCCAGTTGTCGTTAAGTCCTGTGATATTCGGATTGGCGTTCATCACGCCCTTGACCTGATCGGCAATCTGTCGCACCTTGGCGGCATCGGTACCGGTGACGCGGAACTGCACCGCATACGGCACCGGCGGGCCGCTCGGCAATAATTTGACGCGGCCACGCACCTCGGGAAAATCATGTTTAAAAATATCCGATATCTTTAAACGCAACGCATCACGGTGGGTTAGACTTTGGGTTTGCAGTACAACTTGCGCGACGTTGGTTTGCGGCAGTATCTGGTCCAACGGCAGATAGAAACGCGGACTTCCGCTGCCGACATAGGTGGTCACGCTCTCCACTCCCGCGGCGCCATGAATATAAGCCTCAAATTTTTTGGCCTGCGCTTCCGTGGCGGCGAACGAAGAGCCTTCCGGCAGCCACAATTCGATCATCAACTCAGGCCGGCTGGAATCGGGGAAGAACTGCTGCTCGATGAATTTGAAGCCAAATACGCCCGCCGCAAACACCAGCAAGGTCAGGCCGATAGTCGTCTTGCGCCACTCTACGCACCAGTTCACGGCCCGCCGAACCCTGGTATAAAACGGCGTGTCGAACAGCTCGTGCAGCCCGTCGGCACCGGCTGCCGGCTTGATTTTTAACAACAGGAAGCCGATATACGGCGTAAACACCACCGCGACCACCCATGAAATCAACAGCGCCAACGCATTTACCGAAAACATCGAAAAGGTATATTCACCGGCAGCCGACTTGGCCAGACCGATCGGTAAAAAGCCGGCTGCGGTAATCAATGTGCCAGTCAACATCGGCATCGCTGTCGACGTGTAGGCGAACGTCGCGGCATCAATCCGCGATAGCCCTTCTTCCATCTTGCGCACCATCATCTCGACTGCGATGATGGCGTCGTCGACCAGCAACCCGAGCGCGATGATCAGCGCGCCGAGAGATATCTTGTGCAGGTCTATGCCGAAGATATTCATGAACAGGAAGGTAATCGACAGCACCAGCGGAATTGTCAACGCCACCACCAGACCGGGGCGGACGTCGATGCGCAACGGCTTGGTATGAAAACCGAGCGACAGAAAACTCACTGCCAACACGATCAGCACCGCTTCCATCAGGGTCTTGAGGAATTCGTTAACCGATTCGGCGACGATCTGCGGCTGATTGGAGACGCGCTCCAGATCGATTCCAACCGGCAGCTTGGCCTTGATCTCGGCACTTATGTGTTGCATGTCCTTACCGAGCGCTATGATGTCGCCGCCCTTCACCATCGATACGCCAAGGCCGATTACCTCCTTGCCATTAAAGCGCATCTTGGTTTGCGGCGGGTCTTGATATTCGCGCTTGATGATGGCGAAATCACCAAGCCGAAAGGTGGTGTTGTTAGCCCGTAGCTGCAGGTTTTCCAGATCCTTCGGCGTAGCCAGCGCGCCGCTCACACGAATTTGCAGGTTGTCGCTCGATGTCGCCAGCACACCGGTCGATTGCAGCGCATTTTGTGCTGTCAACTGATTGACGATATCTTGCACCGTGATGCCAAGCTGCGAAAATTTCTTTTGCGAGAATTCGATGAAAATCTTTTCGTCCTGCACGCCGAACAAATCCACCTTGGCCACGGAAGGTAGCGTCAGCAACTGCTGGCGAACGAAATCGGCATAGTCCTTGACATCGGCATAATTGAAACCGTCGCCAGATAGCGCGAAGATGGAGCCGTAGGTTTCGCCGAATTCATCGTTAAAGAATGGCCCCAGCACGCCCTGCGGCAGAGTCAGTTTGATGTCGTTGATTTTTTTACGGACCTGATACCAGGCATCCGTCGTTTCCTTTGGCGAAGCCGATTCCTGCAATGCCAGAATGATCAGCGTTTCACCCGGCTTGGAATAACTGCGAATAGTATCGACATGTGGCGTTTCCTGAAGCTTTTTTTCCAGCTTATCGGTAACCTGGTCAGCCATTTGTAACGCCGTAGCACCGGGCCATTGGGCCGACACCACCATCGCCCGGAACGTAAACGGCGGATCCTCATCCTGACCGAGGCGGCCGTAACTCATGATGCCGCCAATCACCAGCACCACCATCAGATAACGCGTCAGGGGCATGTGTTCGAGCGCCCAGCGCGACAGATTGAAACCTCTCCTCTTGCCGTCGCTCATCGCGCGGCTCCACTCGGTGCCGGTGCAACCTGTGAAGCCGCTGCAGCCGGGGCAATAGTTGACGCCATTGGCGGACTTGCCTGAACGCTGTCGGCAGGCGTGCCCGCTTGCACGGGATTTAAAATACTTACCGCCTGGCCAGGCTTGAGTTGATTGACACCGGCAGTGACGACCTGCTGACCACCGCTCAACGCCCCGTGAATCAACACATCATTGCCTTGCTGCCCGACGACCTGTACCGTGACCTGACGCACTGTGCCATGCTCAACCAGCCACACCGCGCTGCGATCGTGGACCCGCAACAATGCCGTCAGAGGAACCTGGATTGCGTCGTCACTGGTCTTGGTGACAAAGACGGCATAGGCAGTCATACCCAACTTGACATGCGGCGTATCGTCCGGGATCGCAATCTTGATTGCGTAGGTGCGCGTCAGCGGATCGGCAATCGGTGAGACTTCGCGCACGGTGCCATGAATGACTCGCTGCGGATCTGCCCACAAGTGGACCAGCACATCGCGGCTGGCGCGCAAGATATCGACCTGATTCTCGGGCACGCCTACTACGATTTCTTTGGCGCCCTGGCGCGCCACGCTAACCACCGGCGTACCGGCCGCCACCACTTGCCCAGCCTCTGCGCTGATCGCGGTGACCACGCCGTCAACGTCCGACTCCAGCGTGGCATAGGCGGTCTGATTTGATTGCGCCTTGAACGCTGCCTCGGCTTGCTCGAAAGCCGCCTGCGCTGCTTTGAAGGCCGTATCCTTTGAATCGAGCACGGCCTGACTGACGAAATTCTTGTCGCGCAACTCCTGATAACGCTTCAGATCGGCCTTGGCCAAATCACGACTGCTAAGCGCAGAGCTCAGCGCTGCCGCCGCCTGCGCCTGCGACAGTTGCAGATCTTTCGGATCGATTCGCATGAGGACCTGACCGCGCCTCACCTGCGTACCGACATCCACCTGACGGGCGATAATCTTGCCGCCAACTCTAAAACCCAGCTGCGACTCATAGCGTGTCTGGACCGCACCGGGAAATTCAAAGGTGACATCGGCGTTGGCTGGACTCAACACCATAATTCTGACAGGACGAATATCTTCAGATTTTTCCGATTTTTTGGAACATGCCGCCAACAACAGCAAAGAACACATCAACAACATGCGCCAACCATGCGCGACTCCCCCGCATTGCGCAACCTGACGCTGAATTATCTGGGCCAGCATGGTTTTTCCTTTACTATTCGGAGCTGTCGTTGGTTTGCTCATTGTCATCGATCTCCAGGGCTTTTTCTATTAGCCGAGCAACAAGATTAAACCTGGTCGCGCTGTGATTTGCACTCGCGCTCATTTACATCATCGAAGTCGCATTAAGCCAGAAATTAATAACTCTCAGGTCATTAATTATAATTGCGACACATCAAGTTTGACCAAGGCTTTTTATATTCAACAAATTAACAAAACGCCACCCCCTCACCCTGTCACGCCTGAGCTAAAGCCCTGATGTCCATTGACCATTACGAAAATTTTCCCGTCGCCTCCGTGCTACTTCCGGCTCGCCTGCGCCCCGCAGTGCAAGCGATTTACGCATTTGCCCGCACTGCCGACGACATTGCCGACGAAGGCAATGCCAGCGCAGAGCAGCGTTTGCAGCAGTTACAGGCATTTGAAACAGCACTGGAGCGAATCGAAAAGAAAATCCCCTCAGAAGACCTGCTGTTCCAGGCCCTCGAACAAACCATCGTCGCCTACGATTTGCCGCTGCAGCCGTTTTACGACTTACTATCGGCCTTCAAGCAGGATGTGGTGACAACCCGCTACCGGCAGTTCAACGAACTGCTGGATTATTGTCGACGCTCGGCCAATCCGGTGGGATCACTGATGTTGCATTTATACGGCCAGGCGAGCGCACAAAACGTGCGGGATTCGGACGCTATTTGTTCCGCGTTGCAGTTGATTAACTTCTGGCAAGACGTTGCCGTAGACTGGCAAAAAGCGAGAATATACCTGCCGCTCGACGACTTGCAACGTTTCGGCGTGTCGGAATCGCAGATCACCAACGGCACGGCAAACCCCGACTGGCAACGCTTGATGGCGTTCCAAGTACAACGCGCACGCAGCATGATGAGCGCCGCCGCGCCGTTAGCCCTGCGCTTGCCGGGGCGGATCGGCTGGGAATTAAGGCTAGTGATTCAAGGCGGCTTACGCATACTGGAAAAACTAGAGGCGAGTCAGTACGACATGTTCCGCCATCGGCCCAAGTTAAACAAAATGGATTGGTTGTTGCTGGCCTGGCGCGCGCTGCGGATGAGATGAAACAAGCAGCAGATCCAGGCTTGCAGAAGCATCCCCCAGAGACCATGAAAGAAGAATAAATCCGGATACTTCGAGGAGCAAACTCGATTTCTTACGTATACTTCGGGCCAGTTGTATTTTCAGGTTTCGCGACCGCCTGCTTTGTACCGTTATCGCCTACTGTCATCGCTCACTGTTATTATTTCAACACTCATGTCACCAGACGATTACTGCCAACAAAAAGCCGCCAAAAGTGGCTCCAGCTTTTATTACAGCTTCCTGTTCTTGCCTGTCGAGCGCCGTCGCGCCATCACTGCGCTGTATGCGTTTTGCCGCGAGGTCGACGACACAGTAGACGATTGCACAGACGACAGCGTAGCCCGCGCCAAGCTGATGTGGTGGCGCAAGGAAATCGCCGCGATGCTAGCCGGTAGCCCGACCCACCCAGTAACGCTAGCGCTGCAACCGCATCTGCTGACCTATGGGCTGGACGGCAAGCATCTGCAGGCGATTATCGACGGCATGGAAATGGATTTGAACCAGACCCGCTACCTCGACTATCCCGGCCTCAAACAATATTGCTGGCATGTTGCCGGCGTGGTCGGCATCCTGTCGGCCAGTATCTTCGGCGTGAGCCAGCCGCAGACCTTGCAATTCGCCGAACAACTTGGCCTCGCTTTTCAACTGACCAACATCATCCGCGATGTCGGAGAAGATGGCCGCAAGGGGCGCATCTACCTGCCGGTCAATGAACTGCAACAATTTAACGTCAGTGCCGCCGACATCCTGAATGGCCGTTACAGCGACAATTTCGTCAACCTGATGCGTTTCCAGGTAGCGCGTGCACAGCAAGCCTACGACCAAGCTTTTGCCTTGCTGCCCAAACAAGACCGGCGCGCGCAGCGCCCGGGACTGATGATGGCGGCTATCTATCGCGCTCTGCTAGGTGAAATCGAGCGCGATGGTTTCCATGTGCTTAACCAGCGTATCTCGCTGACGCCGATCCGCAAATTATGGCTGGCCTGGAAAACTTATGTGCGCGGTTAATCTGCGCATGCAAACGCCGTCATCCCCGCGCGCATGGGGATGCGGTTTAGCGATCCAAATGGATGCCTGCGTGTGCGGCAATGACGCGCCCGCTTATTCGCGGAACAGATCCAATGGCCCTAACACGCAACAGGTTGCGGTAATTGGCGCCGGCTGGGCCGGCTGCACCGCCGCAGTCGAACTGACCGCGGCCGGCCACCAGGTGACCTTGTTCGAAGCCAGCCGCCAGCTTGGCGGCCGCGCGCGCCGGGTCGACATCAATGAACTGACGCTCGACAACGGTCAGCACATCCTGCTCGGCGCCTACACAGACAGCCTGCGCATGATGCGCAAGGTTGGCATCGATCCTGCCGCCGCGATGCTGCGCCTGCCTTTACAAATGTGCTACCCGGCCGAGAGCGGCGGCATGACCTTTGTCGCGCCGCGCCTGCCGGCACCGTTACATTTATTATTAGCGCTGTGGCGCGCGAATGGACTGAAGCGCGAGGACAAACTGGCGTTGGCGCGTTTCTCCTCGGCGGCACGCTGGATGGGCTGGCAATTGCACGACGACTGCAGCGTCAGTATCTTGCTGGAACGATTCGATCAGACCGATCGCCTGATCCGGTTGCTGTGGCGCCCGCTGTGTATCGCCGCGCTCAATACCCGCCCGGAACAGGCTTCGGCCCAAGTCTTCCTGGCGGTATTGCGCGACAGCCTGGGCGCCAGGCGCAGCGCATCGGATATGCTGCTGCCACGGCTTGACCTGAGCAGCCTGTATCCGCAACAAGCAGCGGCATTCATTGAAGAGCGGGGCGGCAATCTGGAATCTGGCTGCAGCATCCGGCAATTGCGACGCCACGGCGCACACTGGCAACTCGACAGCAGCGATGCCCGCCTCGATTTCGACGCGGTGATCATCGCTACCCCACCGGAGAGCGCAGCCGGCCTGCTGACCGGTATCGCCGATGCAACACTGGTCGCACAGCTACGCAATTTTGACTACGAGCCGATTACCACCTGTTACTTGCAATATACAAACGCAACACGTTTGCCGCACCCGCTCTTCGCACTGATCGATACACCAGCAGCAACGACACCGAGCGACGTCCCCGCATGGGGCCAGTTTGTGTTTGATCGCGGCCAGCTTGATCCGGCTCAGGCCGGCTTGCTGGCAGTCGTGATCAGTGCTTCGTCGGACGCCATTCAGAGTGGTCACCAAGCGCTGGCGCAGGCTGTCGCCGCCCAACTTGCCTCGGCCTTCAAACAACCGCACTTGGCATCGCCAATCTGGAGCCGCGTGATTTCAGAAAAACGCGCCGCCTTCGCCTGCACACCGGCTCTTGCACGGCCAACCAACGACAGCGGCCTGGAAAGATTGCTGTTGGCTGGCGACTATACCGCCAGCGAGTACCCGGCAACGCTGGAAGCGGCGGTGCGCAGCGGCAAACTGGCGGCACAGGAACTGATCAAGCAGTTACGCTAATTGCCTGATCAGCTCCGGTGCGGCCGATGCCGGCACGGCGCTGCCTTTGCTTGAAAAAGCTTCATGCCAGACATCGATTGATTTCCTCTGCGCCAGCGTTGTTTTCCTCTAATATAGCGGCTTAACGATATCTGACAACAATCAGCGGAGAGCCCTATGTCTGTAATTACTTGCGTGGAAGATCTGCGCGTACTAGCCAAAAAGCGCGTGCCCAAAGCCTTCTACGACTATGCCGACAGCGGCTCCTACACCGAATCGACCTACCGCGCCAACAGCGACGACCTGGCTGCGCTGAAATTGCGGCAACGGGTTGCCATCAATGTCGACCAGCGTTCGACCCGCAGCACCATGATTGGCCAAGATGTTGCAATGCCGGTGGCGATTGCACCGACCGGCCTGACCGGCATGCAATGGGCCAACGGTGAAATGCTGGGCGCCATCGCTGCCGAAAAATTTGGCATCCCGTTTACCTTGTCGACCATGAGCATCTGTTCGATCGAGGATGTCGCCAGCGTCACCAGCAAACCGTTCTGGTTTCAGTTGTATGTAATGCGCGACCGCGGCCTCATCAAATCGCTGATTGAACGCGCCAAGGCCGCCAAGTGCTCGGCGCTGGTGCTGACGCTGGATCTGCAGATCCTCGGACAACGCCACAAAGACCTGAAGAATGGTATGTCGGTGCCGCCGAAGATGACGCTGGCCAACCTCATCGACCTCGCCTCCAAGCCGGGCTGGGCCTTGCGTGCACTCGGCGGCCGCAAATCGTTCGGCAACCTGGCCGGCCACGTCAAGGGGGCCGATGGCATCATGACCCTGAGCAAATGGACCGCCAGCCAATTCGACCCGACCCTGTGCTGGGACGACATCGCCTGGATCAAGGAACAATGGGGCGGCAAGCTGATTCTGAAAGGCATCCTCGATGTCGAAGACGCCAAGATCGCCGCAACGACCGGCGCCGACGCCATCGTCGTCAGCAATCACGGCGGACGCCAGTTGGATGGCGCAGCGTCGTCAATATCGGCGTTGCCGGCAATTGTCGACGCAGTCGGCGATCAGATCGAAGTCTGGTTCGATGGCGGCATCCGCTCCGGCCAGGATGTATTGAAGGCAGTCGCACTGGGCGCCAAGGGGACCATGATAGGCCGTGCCTTTTTGTACAGCCTGGGTGCGATGGGTGAAGCCGGGGTCACCAGAATGCTGCAAATACTGCAACAGGAACTCGATGTCAGCATGGCGCTGACCGGTAACAAAGATATCAAGGATGTCGGGCCGCAACATCCTCACCAAACTCTGACGTTATAGCTTGCCGGCCTGCTTGAGACGGCTGGTCAAGCCGTCGGCGATATCGTTATGATCGAATTTGCGTGCCAGATCAATGGCGCTCATGCCGAGATCGTTTTTCAAGGTAACATCGGCGCCGCTGTCGAGTAGCAGTTTGACCGTCATGATCTTGCCGGCGCGCGCCGCCATCATGATCGGCGTCGTGTTGTTGGGCGATCCGGCATCAATATAAGCCGAGGCGTCGAGCAGCATCTGGACGATTTCATCATTACCGATTGCAGCCGCATAGTGCAACGCGGTCCAGCCGGTATTGTTAGGCTCGGCTTCCTTGTCCAGCAATGCTTTGACCGCCGCGACGTTACCCTTGTACGCAGCAATCATCGGTGCCGTATCGCCATTGCGCGCGCAGGTTGAGATCGACCCCGCGTGCGTTGAGAGGCAGGCCGAAGACTTTCATTGAGTCTTCCTGCAACGCCACCATCAGCCCGGTTTCGCCGCGCTGCTTGTCGATCAGGTTAGGATTAACGCCCTTTGCCAGCAAGCTCTTTATCTCACGCTGGCCATCCAATCTGACTGCTTTGAAAAACGCATCCGAGACATTATCCGCACGCCCGAGAGACGGCAAGCATGCCAGCGCCAACAGCAGTATCAGAGAAAATAACGCCGCCGAACCGGAACGACTTTGCAGCTTAGCCATGCGCCTGATCCTTCGCCAGTTTGAACAAGGTAAAAAAATTATCGGTTGTCTGCTGTGCGACTTGGGCCGCCGGGACACCCTTCAGATTGGCCAGAAATTCGCCGACATGCATGACCCAACCCGGCTCGTTCATCTTGCCGCGATGCGGTACCGGGGCCAGATAAGGCGAATCGGTTTCGATCAGGGTGCTGCTGAGCGGCACCGCCAGCGCCACCGCCTGCAATTCCTTGGCGCTCTTGAAAGTGACGATGCCGGAAAACGAAATATAAAAACCCATCGCGATGGCCGCTTCAGCCACTGCCAGCGATTCGGTAAAGCAGTGCATCACACCACCGGCACCGCCGGCATTGGTGCCAGCGCCCTCTTCTTGCATGATGCGTATAGTGTCTGCGGATGCGGCGCGTGTATGGATGATTAGCGGTTTGCCGGTCGCGCGCGAAGCCCGGATGTGGCGGCGGAAACGTTCGCGCTGCCATTCCAGATGGCCCTGCAGACGATAGTAGTCAAGCCCGGTTTCGCCGATGGCAATGATTTTAGGATGATCTGCCAGACGAATCAGGTCATCGACGCTGGGTTCTGGCGTGTCTTCATAATCCGGATGCACGCCGACCGAGGCGTAGATGTGCGGATAGGTCTCGGCCAGCTCCAGCACTTGCGGGAAATCAGGCAAATCGACCGATACGCACAACGCATGGGTGACTTGATTTTGCGCCATCTTGGCGAGAACTTCCGGCATCCTGGCGGACAACTCCGGAAAATTGATATGGCAATGGGAATCGATATACATAAGCCGAATTATAGCGCTTGCAGACGCCATCGATGCTGTATGCAGGGTGGACATGCCTTCTCGCCCGCGGGTTAAACGAATCGATCAATCCGGGCGCCCGCGGCATCGGGCCCCACCCTACGCCTCAGGAAGTCAGACCCAATGCTTGTTTCTGCAACTGGATCAATGCGCCGATACCGCCCTGCGCCAGATCCAACAGGCTGTTCAACGTCGGGCGATCAAAGGCCATGCCTTCGGCTGTCCCCTGCACTTCAATGAAATGACCGGCATCGGTCATGACCACGTTCATGTCAGTATCGCAACCCGAATCCTCAACATAATCCAGATCCAACACAGGAGTTCCCTGGTAGACGCCCACTGAAATAGCGGCCACGAAGTGCTTTAACGGAATCGCCGCAATCGCCTTGCTGTCCTGCAGTTTTACAAAGGCATCGTAAGCAGCAACCATGGCGCCGGTGATGGATGCAGTGCGCGTGCCGCCGTCGGCCTGGATGACGTCGCAATCCAGATGCAGGGTGCGCTCGCCGAACGCCTGCAGATCGAAAGCGGCCCGCAAGGAGCGGCCGATCAGGCGCTGGATTTCCTGAGTACGACCGGATTGCTTGCCGCGCGCGGCTTCACGATCCATGCGCGTGTTGGTCGAACGCGGCAGCATGCCGTACTCGGCGGTCAGCCAACCTTGGCCTTTGCCCTTCAGGAAACCAGGAACCTTTTCTTCCAGACTGGCGGTGCAGATTACCTTGGTATCGCCAAACTCTAGCAGCACCGATCCTTCGGCATGCTTGGTGTAATTGCGGGTCAGGCGCACCGTGCGCAAGGCATCAGCGGCGCGGCCGCTGGGACGGGTAATCGTGAGCATGTTCAATGTATTCCTTAAATTTCAATGTGTTTCAATTTCAATGTGTTTCATACAGGTTGGGTGCGCACGGCTCGAAAGTAACCTTGGAGTCATTTACTTTATTCGGTAGCCAAGCCGTGGATTGGCAAAAACCCGACTCAATCTGGCGGATATCCGGCAAATATTTTAAATATTTTTCTCAATCGCACCGCGAATTTCAGCGATCGCCCTTTCGATATCGGCATCGGTAAAGCCGTCCGCGGCATCTGAGGTTCTCAGGCGCGGCGCCTGAATAGTAGTGGTCATGCTGCCAATCGGCAAGGTATGGGTGACAACCGAGGAGGATGAGTCATCCATATTCGGATCGCTACCCCAGGCCATTGCCAAAGCGGTAACATTATCGCTACTTTTACCCGCAATCGCTAGCGCAGTGCTAACTAGCTCCGGCACCGCCCGCACAATGGTACTGGTTTGCAGGTGCTTTGCCAGCACATGGTCCGGCAGCATCGACCACAAGCCGTCGGAACACAGCAGAACGACATCGCCGGCTTGCAAGCTAACCCGCCGCGACAACTCGACAATCGGCATATTGGTGGCGCCAAGGCAGTTGAATAGTTTGTTGCGATCCGGATGGGTGGCGCGTTCAGAGGGATCGGCTTTGCCCTGAGCGATCAGACTCTCGATGCGCGAGTGATCGCGGGTGCGCGCCAGAATCTGGCCGTCACGCATCCAGTACAGGCGAGAATCGCCGCAATGCGCCCAAAACGCGCTGTTGTGCTGGACCAGGCAGGCCACGACCGTGGTGCGAGGGGTTTCCGACAACTTGTGAACATCGCGGTAACGATGGATTTCCATGTGGGCTGCGTAGATTGCATCTTCCAGAAATCGCTCAGGCTTCTTGATGTATGGCTGAGCATTTTTCTGGAACAAGGAACCGATCGTTTGCATCGCGATATTGGCGGCGATCTCACCGTGCAAATGCCCGCCCATGCCGTCGGTCAGCAACAACAGCAAGGCATCGCGCGTGAAACTGTAGCCCATGCGGTCTTGGTTGACCTTGCGGCCGCCAATCTTGGTTTCTTGGTAAACAGAAAATCGCATGAAAACTTTATGAGAGTGACACTGTTGCGGCTGACCGAAAATTGACCCAGCAAAGGGCATAGTACTGATTCAAAATTGACCCAGGTGTTCTACTTGTCCTGTCTAATTTTTAGGCAGGAGATATAAGGTGATCACCATGGAAATGTTAGGCAAGATTAGACGCATGCATTTACGCGACAAGCTGTCGCTAC
>NZ_JBIIVN010000200.1:0-3797 GCF_044339385.1 Collimonas sp.
TATCTCCTGCCTAAAAATTAGACAGGGCAAGTAGAACACCTGGGTCAATTTTGAATCAGCACTATGCCCTTTGCTGGGTCAATTTTCGGTCAGCCGTAACAAGCTGCTGGCCAGCGCTGCGCATGTGCCGGTAGTGTTCATGACGGGCCCGAGCGAGACTGAATATGTGCTCAAGGGCTTCCAGGTGGGCGGCATCGATTACGTGACCAAACCGATCCAGCCGTTGCAAATTGTCGCTCGGGTGGCTGCACATATCAGGACCGCGCGCATGATGTCGCAAGCCAGGGATGTCATTGACGCAGCGGCCCACGCCGTCATCGTACTCGCCACCGATGGTGCGCCGTTATGGCAAACCAGCAAGGCCTCGTTCTGGCTGGAGAAATATTTTCCACGCAACCAGACATATGGCCGCAAGCTGCCACCGCAGCTACAGTTCTGGCTGAATGAAAATCTGGTATTGCTGCGACAAACGCAACGTCCGCCGCGGCCGCTGGTGATCGCAGGAGAAGACGGCGAGCTGACCATCAATCTCTCGAAGAACGCCCAGAGCGCCGAGTTGACACTGCTGATGGAAGAAAAGATATGCAGTCTGCCCAACCCGCTGCAACTGCAAACATATCACTTGACTCCGCGCGAAACCGATGCGCTGGCCTGGCTTTCGAAGGGCAAAACCAACCGCGACATTGGCGAGATTCTCGGCATGAGCCCGCGTACCGTCAACAAGCATCTTGAGCACATTTATATCAAACTTGGGGTCGAGACGCGCGCCGCCGCTGCGCTGGCGATCAGTCGACAATACGAGCCGGCGCAACATCCGCAGCTGCAGCCGCTGCAATAGCCGTAGTAACGCAGACGTCGCCACAGCGCACCAAGGTAATCAGGCAGTAATGCAGTAATGCAGTAATGCAGCCCTGCCACAGCAGCGCGATATCAACGCACCAATGCCTTGATCTCAGCCAGTTGGCGCCGCGAAATCGGCAGCCGGTGCTCGGTATCGCGCAAGATCACCTGCCAGATTTCCTGTGGCTTGTCGGTGTCGCCATCGCTGTCGGCCACTGTCTGCATGACCCGTTCTACGCCTGTAATCGCGTTGCGCGCCACCAATGCGTTGCGATGAACACGGACAAAATGCCGAGTCAGTTCTGCTTCAATCGACACCAGCGAATCCTCAATCAAATACTCTTTGAGCCTGGTGCGCAGGGTAACGTACTTCAACTCCGCTTTCAGGTAGAGCACCTCTGTGATCGGCACCAACGACATACGGCCGCGTTCCTGAATGGCGAAATGCTGGCGCGGCGCGGCACCGGCAGAATGCGCCGCAGACGGTGCGATAGCAGAAGCCGGTTGACGCAAGCGACTAGCGCGTGCGATGGCTTGCGCCAGCCGGTTGGCACGCACCGGCTTGAGCAGATAGTCAAAGGCCTGCACGTCGAATGCGTTCAACGCATAGTCGTCGTAGGCAGTCACAAAAATGATCAACGGCGGCTCACCCCCTTGCACCGTGGGTTGCTTGAGCAACTGGTCAGCCAACTGCAAACCGCTGATACCCGGCATCTGTACGTCCAACAACACCAGATCCGGCGCGCTGACGGCAATCCCTTGCAGCGCTTCCTCTGCATGCGCGGCTTCACCGACCAGATAGTGGGGGCATTCAGCCACGATATCGGACAGCAGCGTAGTCAGCCTGGCGCGCGCCGGCGCTTCATCGTCGACAATAAATATGCGGGGAATCATAGGCATGGAAAGGTACTTGCTCGGTTTGATTTTTATTAAATGTATCTACTGCTCTAGTGAGTACCTGGTACTCGATTTAGCACTCTATTTTGCACTCTGGTGCCGGGCCAAGGCGGCCTTCACAAAAGGAAACCTGGCGCGTACCTCAAACTGGCCGTGCGTATTAGAGGTGGTTAACTGCCCCTCAACATCGTACAGCAAGGCCAGCCGCTCACGGATGTTCTCCAGCGCCATCTGATTGCCTTCGGGCAGCGCGGCGACGCCTTTTCCAGCATACGGATTGTAAGGATTGGTGATAGTGATTTCAATGCGCTCCAGCGAATAGACCAACTTGATGCGGATCAGCGCCGGTTCAGTGCTGGGCTCGACCCCATAGTGAACCGCGTTTTCCAGCAACGGCTGCAGCAGCAAGGTCGGGATCTGTGCGCGATAGATGACCTCGTCGCTGATGCCGTCGCGTATCCACTGCACTTTCAAACGCTCGCCCAGGCGTATTTTTTCTATCGACAAATATTGCCTGCACAGGCGAATTTCCTTTTCCAACGTGGTCATGGCGCGGCCGTCGCGCATCAGAACCCGGATCAGATCGGCCAGATCTTCCAGCGCCACCTCAGCGCGCAGCGGCTCGGTGCGGATCAGCGACAGTACCGCGTTCAGACTATTGAACAGAAAATGCGGCCGGATGCGCGCCTGCAGCGCCTGTAGCCGGGCCTCCACCAGCACCGGCGAAAAAGCCTTGGCGCGCAACTCAAAATAATGTTGCAGCACGATCCCGAACAACGCCGCCAGCGGCGTCCCGCCGGGAGCGCTAAGGTGGCTAAATCCACTGAGAAACCAGTCAAAGCCAAACAATAGGCGGATCACCGCCAGCGTCGCCAACGCCGGCACCAATGCGCACAATGAACGCTGCACGATGAGCGACATCCGATGGCCGATGCGATGCAAAGCGCATAAGATCGACAACGACAGAAAGCAGGCCGGCTCAATCAACATCGACGATTCGACGAAACTGCCAGCCGCCGCGACCACGCTATCGCTGCGCAACAGGATTGCCACCATCACCGCCAGATTCACCGCAATCATGGTCCGAAACACCACGCCGAGATTGCAACAATCCGGAATCACCAGTGCAATAGGCTGCCGCTGCGCTGCTGCACTATCGGCGGTCTGATCGGCTGGCGTAGGCAAGGACATAAATTAACCAAATGGCAATTAGAGGTTGAAACAGCTGAAGCAGTTGACGGGATTGATTAAATATTATTCACGTCTCAATCCGGCGCGACGACACCTTGACGCATCGGGATACAAGCATAAAGTGGGTTTTCCGGGGCGGTGATTTATAATCGCATAATTCATTGCACTCCCCAACCCTCAATTATGACAGCACAACTCTCCAAAAAAGGCGAAGCTTGGTCGGCTCGTTTTTCTGAACCGGTCTCCGATCTGGTCAAACGCTACACGGCATCGGTGTTTTTCGATAAACGTCTGGCAGCAGTCGATATTCAAGGCTCGCTGGCGCATGCCGAGATGCTGGCATATCAAAAAATCATCAGTGCCGACGACTACGCGGCAATTCAGAAGGGCATGGCCCAGATCCAGGGTGAGATCAGCAGCGGCAAGTTCGAATGGCTGCTGGATCTGGAGGACGTCCACCTGAACATTGAAAAGCGTCTGACTGAACTGGTCGGCGATGCCGGCAAGCGCCTGCACACCGGCCGTTCGCGCAACGACCAGGTAGCCACCGACATCCGCCTGTACTTGCGCAGCGCCATCGACGACATCAGCGGCCTGCTGCGCGATCTGCGCCTGGCACTGCTGGATCTGGCCGGGCAACACGCCGATACCATCTTGCCCGGCTTCACCCACATGCAGGTAGCGCAGCCGATCACTTTCGGCCATCACATGCTGGCTTACGTTGAAATGTTCGGCCGCGACGCCGAGCGCATGCAGGATTGCCGCAAACGCGTCAACCGCCTGCCGCTGGGCGCTGCCGCCCTGGCCGGCACCACCTTCCCGATCGAGCGCGAACGCGTGGCCAAAACGCTCGGCTTCGACGACGTATG
>NZ_JBIIVN010000040.1:0-17333 GCF_044339385.1 Collimonas sp.
AAGGAGTGCTTCAACACCAACTGTTTGATAGACTTATCCACAGCTGCTAACTCAAAACGCAGCGACCAGCCCTGGGTCACATTTCGATCAGCAGGCTGGGTCAAGATTCAATCAGCGCCAACACGGTCACAGCAGAAAGCACAAAAACATGGGATTTCCCCATCATGTTGAATGCTCTCATTGGCCCCGGCAACTCAATCGCTGGAAGATGCGCGATAAGAATGCTTACTTTAGGCAATAGGATGGAATGACTTGTGCCGACGCCGCAATGGAAGTCAGACGGTGTTTGCGGGGCTTACACGCCGGAGACAGTGCCCCGGCGTGGTGTGATGCCTGAGATGGCAAGTGAGGTAGTAAGTGAAGTAATGAGCGCAGTAATATCAGCAGCAATATCAGCAGCAATATCAGCAGCAATATCAGCAGCAATATCAGCAGCAATATCAGCAGTAATATCAGCAGTAATATCAGCAGCGATAGGTAGCCTGAATTATCTGCGCTGCGGCGTCAGCACGGTTGGCAGCGCCTTGACCAGGGTTTCTGGATAGTCCTGGCTGTAATGCAAGCCGCGACTTTCATGGCGCGACAGCGCGCTTTCGACGATCAGCGAGGCCACCTGCACCAGATTGCGCAGCTCCAGCAAATCACGACTGATGCGGAAGTGGGCGTAGTACTCATCGATCTCTTCCTTGAGCAGGCGGATGCGGTGCTGTGCGCGTTCCAGGCGCTTGTTGGTGCGGACAATGCCGACGTAGTTCCACATGAAGCGACGCAGTTCGTCCCAGTTGTGGGAAATTACCACTTCCTCATCGGCGTTGGTCACCCGGCTTTCATCCCAGGCGGGCAGCGAGACGGCTTTGGGTTTCTCTTGCTGCTCGATATAGCTGGCGGCAGCACGGCCGATCACCACGCATTCCAGCAGTGAGTTACTGGCCAGGCGATTGGCGCCGTGCAGGCCGGTGTAGGCGGTTTCGCCGGCTGCGTACAAACCGGGCAGGTCGGTGCGGCCGTTCAGATCCGTGACGATGCCGCCGCAGGTGAAGTGGACCGCCGGCACCACCGGAATGGCTTGCTTGGTGATGTCGATACCGAGTTCCAGACAACGCGCATAGATGGTTGGGAAATGTTCTTTGAGAAATTCCGGCGATTTGTGGGTAATGTCGAGATCGACATGATCCAGGCCGCGTTTCTTCATCTCGAAGTCGATGGCGCGAGCGACTACGTCGCGCGGCGCCAGTTCGGCGCGTGCATCGTGGGCTGGCATGAAGCGCATGCCAGCATCGGCGCCTTCGCTATCCGGCAATTTGAGCACGCCGCCTTCGCCGCGGATTGCTTCGGTGATCAGGAGGGATTTGGCATACGGGTGGTACAGGCAGGTCGGATGGAACTGGATGAATTCCATGTTGGCGATACGGCAGCCGGCTCGCCAGGCCATGGCGATGCCGTCGCCGGTGGCGCTGTCCGGGTTGGTGGTATAGAGATAGACCTTACCGGCACCGCCGGTGGCCAGCACCGTATGATCGGCCGCCAGGGTCAGCACTTTTCCGGTCTTGACGTTCTTGGCATACAGACCCAGGCAGCGCGGTTCGCTCTTGCCGGTGGCGCCGGTGGCGACCTTCCTGGAGGTAATCAGGTCAATTGCGTAATGATCTTCGAGCAGCGTGATATTCGGATGGGCGCGCACTTTCTGTTCCAGCGTGACCTGCACCGCATGGCCGGTGGCGTCGGCAGCATGGATGATGCGGCGCTGGCTGTGGCCGCCCTCGCGGGTCAGATGGAAGCCGAGTTCGGCGCTGGCATCGGGCGTAAACGGCACGCCTTGCGCGATCAGCCATTCGATCGCGGCGCGGCCGTTCTCGACGATGAAGCGGGTCGCGCTTTCATCGCACAGTCCAGCCCCGGCGACCAGTGTGTCGTCAATGTGCTGCTGGTGGCTGTCGCCGGAATCGAGCACGGCGGCAATCCCCCCTTGCGCCCAGTTGCTGGCGCCGTCGAGCAGCGCGCGTTTGGAAATCACCGCGACCTTGTGGTTTTCCGCAAGGTGCAGTGCGACTGACAGACCGGCTAGTCCGCTACCGATAATGGCGACATCGAATTTCATGGCAAGTGGTTGGTTGTTTTTCTCATCGGATCGCCCCGTGCGGGGCGATGTCTCATTCATTCATTCATTTACTGCGATGCTACTTTATTGCCAGCCGATTAGCCTGCGACCACCGGTTTGACCTTGGCAGCGGCTTCTTTCGCCCGCGTGCGAGCGGTCTCGACATCATCGGCGCTGGCCAGTGCCACCCCCATGCGGCGGCGCGCAAACGACTCTAGCTTGCCGAACAGGCGAATATCGACGCCCGGCCTGCGCATCGCATCGGCCACGCCTTCAAATGCAATCCCCTTGGCATCGTGCTGGCCATAGATGACTGCCGATGCTGCCGGGCTGCGCAATGCGACATTGACCGGCAGGCCGAGGATCGCCTTGGCATGCAATTCGAACTCGCTTTGTTGTTGGCTGGCCATGGTCACCATGCCGGTGTCATGCGGCCGTGGACTGACTTCGGAAAACCAGACCATGTCGTGCTTGACGAACAATTCAACGCCGAACAAGCCCAGGCCGCCGAGGTTGTCGGTCACCTTTTTTGCGATATCGCGCGCTTTCAACAATGCATCTGGATGCATCGGATGCGGTTGCCAGGACTCGACATAGTCGCCCTGCACCTGGAGGTGGCCGATCGGTTTGCAGAAATGGGTGGCGATGCTGCCGTCCTGCTCTAGCGCACGCACTGTCAACAGGGTGATTTCATAATCGAAATCGATAAAGCCCTCAACGATGACCCGTCCCGAATCGACCCGTCCGCCAGCAGCAGCGTAGGCCCAGGCGGCTTCCACTTGGTCGGCGCTGTCGATTTTCGACTGGCCTTTGCCGGAGGACGACATAACTGGTTTGATGACGCAAGGAAAGCCGATTTCAGCGCAAGCAGCTTTTAGTTCTGCCAGGTTGTTGGCAAAACGGTAAGGCGATGTTGCCAGCGCCAGCGTTTCGCCCGCCAGACGCCGGATGCCTTCGCGGTTCATGGTCAGCCAGGCGGCGCGCGCGGTTGAAATCACGGTGACCTTGCCGGCGGCTTCCAGGGCCACCAGCGTTTCAGTAGCGATGGCTTCGATTTCCGGCACCACCAGGTCCGGTTTCTCTTGCGCGATCAGCGCCTCCAGTGCAGCGCCATCGGCCATGTTGATGACGTGCGAACGATGCGCGACCTGATGGCCCGGCGCATTCGGATAACGGTCGACGGCAATCACTTCGACGCCAAGCCGTTGCAACGAAATAATCACTTCCTTGCCGAGTTCGCCGGAGCCTAGCAGCATAACTTTCGTGGCGGAAGGAGAGGGCGGGGTACCGAGTCTGATTGGTGTCTTCATAATGGAAAATGGTGGCGACGATGGATGCGTCGCCATATCGTTAATGGGTGATATGGATGACGGCAGTGGCCGTAAGTAAGGGTCGATGCCATTTTGTTAGTTGCGAATTTGCTATGCAGCCAGCCGCCGTCAGTCGCAGCCAGTGGCGGACAATACCAAATAATGTGAATCATGGACAGAGGCCGCGAAAATCCTGTCAAGCCCTGCCATGACGACATCGCCTCAGCACGACCCTGCTGACAGCAATGTCGTCACGCTGCGCATCTGCGCCGAAATCATAAAAAAAGCCGCCAGAACCATCTGGCGGCTTGTCTCGCAGCGCAGGCACAGCCGTAAGGATATGCCATTTATTTCATTAGCGCTCGGCTTGGTAGATATCGTAGTCCTTGGTTTCCTTGACGAACAGCATGCCGATCACAAAAGTGGCGGCTGCAATCACAATCGGATACCACAGACCGTAGTAGATATCGCCCTTTAACGCCACCAGCGCAAACGCTGTGGTCGGCAGCAAGCCGCCGAACCAGCCATTACCGATATGGTAAGGCATCGACATCGAGGTGTAGCGGATGCGGGTCGGGAACATTTCTACCAGCATCGCAGCAATCGGGCCGTACACCATGGTCACGTACAGCACCAGAATGAACAGCAGCAGCAATACCATTGGCTTGTTCATCTGATCTGGATCGGCCTTGGTCGGATAGCCGGCGCTCTTGATGTCTGCCGCCAATTCAGCCGAGAAGGCCTTGTCCTTGGCAGCGGCTTCTTCTTTGGACAGGCCGCTGGCGTCGTACGAGGTCAGGACCTTGTCGCCGATCTTGATGGTGGCA
Organism: Collimonas sp.; assembly: GCF_044339385.1. Taxonomy (NCBI): domain Bacteria; kingdom Pseudomonadati; phylum Pseudomonadota; class Betaproteobacteria; order Burkholderiales; family Oxalobacteraceae; genus Collimonas; species Collimonas sp. The sequence continues at coordinate 4,236 of NZ_JBIIVN010000040.1, forward strand.
GCCGAGCCCGGTGCGCCAGCGACATTTTCATAGTCTACCGAAGCGGCCGACAGCTTGGCCTTGGCGATATCGCAGGACGAGGTGAATTTCTTGGTGCCGGTCGGATTGAACTGGAACTGGCAGGCAGCCGGATCGGCAGTGACGATCACCGGAGCGCTTTTCAGTGCCGCTTCCAGCGCCGGATTGGCGTAGTGGGTCAGGCCGGAAAAGATCGGGAAGTAAGTCAGTGCCGCAATCAGGCAACCGGCCATGATGATCGGCTTACGGCCGATCTTGTCCGACAGCGAGCCGAAGATCACGAAGAACGGGGTTCCCAGCAGCAGCGCCAGGGCGATCAGGATGTTGGCGGTCGACATATCGACCTTGAGCGACTGCGTCAGAAAGAACAGCGCGTAGAACTGGCCGGTGTACCACACCACAGCCTGGCCGGCGGTCAGGCCGATCAGCGCCAGGATCACCAGTTTCAGGTTTTTCCATTGGCCGAAAGCTTCGGTCAGCGGCGCCTTGGAAGTCTTGCCTTCGGCCTTCATCTTGGCGAACGCGGGCGATTCATTCATCGACAAGCGAATCCACACCGACACCGCCAGTAGGATCACCGAGACCAGAAACGGAATACGCCAGCCCCATACCGCAAAAGCCTCTTCGCCGACTGTGCTACGAACACCCAGAATCACCAGCAGCGACAGGAATAATCCCATGGTCGCGGTGGTTTGGATCCACGAAGTGAACGCCCCGCGCTTGTCGTCCGAAGCGTGTTCGGCGACCTATGTCGCCGCGCCGCCGTATTCGCCGCCCAGCGCCAAACCTTGCAGAATGCGCAGCACAATCAGAATGATCGGCGCGGTAATGCCGATGGTGGCGTAATTCGGCAGGATGCCGACGATGAAGGTGGAGCCCCCCCATGATCAGGATGGTCACCAGGAAGGTGAATTTGCGGCCGATCATGTCGCCCAGGCGACCGAACACCAGTGCGCCGAACGGCCGCACGATAAAGCCCACCGCGAATGCCAGCAGCGCAAAAATGAAGCCGGTATTCGGGTCCGTGCCGGAAAAGAACTGCTTGGCGATAATTGCCGCCAGCGAGCCGTACAGGTAAAAGTCGTACCATTCAAACACGGTGCCGAGCGATGACGCAAAAATGACTTTACGTTCCTCTGGCGTGATACCGCGTGCGGCCGGCTTAAGTCCGCCTGCGGTCGGTTGTAGTGTGGCCATGCCCGTCTCCTATATTGTTTATATTTGTGCAGCTAATCCGGAGTGTGCAATTGAAACCTTACGCAAGACTTGCTTGAAACTTACGGGAAGCTTACGTAAAGGCGGCTCAGCGCCGTACGCTCAAGTGATAGGCGGTGGTTTGCCGATAGACCCGGCCTGGACGCAGGATGACCGCCTCGGCATCGGCGCCATTGACCTGGTTGGGGAAGGCTTGCGCTTCAAGGCAAAAACCGTCATGGGTCGCGTAAGGCTTGGCAGCGCCCCCCTTTGCCCCATTCAGGAAGTTGCCGCTATAGAACTGCAAGCCGGCTTCCGTGGTGGCAACCTTCAATTCACGTCCCGAGCCAGGGTCGTAGACGCTGGCCACCTGGCGCAAGCTGGTGCGCTGTTCGCCCTGTTCGCCCTGTTTCCAATTCAGGCAATAACAGTGATCGAAACCGCCAGCCAGTGCAATCTGCGCATCCGGCCACGACAGGCGCGGGCCAATCGGTACCGGCCGGCGAAAATCAAAGGCGCTGCCGGCGACTTCGGCAGCGCCAACAGGAATCAGTTGCTGGTCGATTTTCAGGAAATGATCGGCATCGATCATCAGCAGATGGTCGCCGATGTCGCTGCTGCCGCCATTCAGATTGAAATAGGCATGGGAAGTCAGGTTGACTGGCGTCGGTGCATCAGTGATCGCCTGATAGTCGATTGACAGGCAGCCCTGGTCGTCCAACCGGTACAGAACTTCAACCTGAAGGTTGCCGGGGAACCCGGCTTCACCGTCGGCCGACATCAGCGTCAGCCGCAAGCCATCGCTCTCTGGGCGGGCCTGCCAGCGCGCCAGGTGAAAGCCGCTATCGCCGCCGTGCAAATGGTTGCCGCCTTCATTGCGGTCGACCACGTAATCGGTGCCGTCAAGGGCGAAGCGGCCGCCGGCAATCCGGTTGGCCCAGCGTCCGACCAGTGCGCCGAAGTACGCCTTGTTGCCGACATAGGCATCAACATCGGCATAGTCGAGCAGAATATCGGCCATACGGCCGTAGCGGTCCGGTGCGAACCACGAGATCAGCGTGGCGCCGCGATTACTGATGGTCACGCGCATATCTTGCGCATTCTGCAACGTGTATAAAGTGTCGCCGTTGTCGGCCTGCTTGCTGCTAATGGGAAATTGGGTCATGGCTAAAAAGAGGAGAGAGTGGCCGATCGGTTGATCATCGTGATAGCACCTCGGCCTGGGTCGCGTCGATAGACGAACCTGCGGCGCGTTCTTGATATTCGCCCGGCTTGCAACGCAGTTCGCGCTTGAATACCGCTTGCATGTACTGGCCGGAAGTACGATTCCAGCGACGAGCGTGAGACGCCGACATCGTCTGCCACCTGTTCGGTCTTGATGCCCTGGCAGGCATACGGGCAGAGGGAATGCAGCGCCCGCATGACGTGCGGATGGCTAGCCGGTTCGTGCTGGTTTGATCCCAGGATGCTCGGGTGCTGCTCAGATAGATGGCGATGCCTGTAAGGATGCCGCGAGCACAGATGTTGTTGGCGTTTGACAGCAAGGCGATGCGATGCGCGGTCGGCAGTTTTTTTCAACAGCGGTCTCCTCACAGCAGGTGCTGGAATTGGATTGTTTTTTGCGATATTTTTATTGCAGCCATGACAGCGGCTACTCGGTCCGATGATTGTACCCAGCCTCGGTTCTCTGTGTCAGTCCAAATCTTCTTGTGTGCAGGTGCAATAGACAGAATCGCTATCGGCGTTGGTGGATTGCGTCATTGTTTTGTTGTGTGGCCGGATGCTGGCAATTACACCTTCCGCGATACCGATGTTGCCCCACCGATGTTGCACCTTAATGTGCCAGTCATACCCAAGCGCAGATCTCCGGAAAATAATCGCGACGCTAATGAAGATCCTGTGCGCCGTGCCAGGGATATCTGTCGACGCAGCGCCTGGCGAATGCTGGGCCGTCGGCCGGAAATATGGGCGAACTGGATGCGATTGCCGCCTGTTTTATCGCTGGCACCTCGATGCGCGGCGGTTAGGGAACGGTTTACAGCGCCTTGATCGGCGCGCTGGTGAAGGCCGGTCTGGATAACGGCATGTCGATGCTAGATGCCGACACTTAATGGCAGATGATTGTCAGGGAAGCATCCTGATGTTGGCGGTATGGGTCGATGTCAGCACGCGCGGCAGCCGTCAATAAGGCTAACTTGTAGATGACGATGCCATACAGTCAAAGGCGCTAACCCCGTTAATTGTGCGTCGCTCGAGGCGTTCTCGGTGCGCGGTGAGTTGGTCCGCACTCGACGCCTCCATCGTCCCGGCTCTTGCCGCCGACTGCTCCTGCTGAAGAGATCAAATAGCGCTATTCCCGGTTCCCTGTTATTTCTCGCAGCTATACAGAGTTTTCCCAAAAGCTAAAATCTCCCTGTCTCCTATAACTCTCCCCGAGTTTTGACTTGGCCCGCAACCGCAAGGTTTGCGGGTTTTTTTGAGTTGCAGACGGAATATGCTGAGAATGTCGCTTTGCCAATCTTCATGAGCAGGTCATGCTATTGTCATGTTCCCCGTGTAGCATCCACAGGGTCAATTTATAGCGCACTCGATTCAGCTGCGACCAGCACGGAAGCGGCCGGTCCGTGAGTGGTCAGCGCATTGACAGGCTAGCCGGTAGCCTCGATTACCGGCACCAATTCATGTTGGCTGATAAACCCGCAACCGAAAGGTGTGCGGGTTTATCGTTTTATGCATCATAAGATACTCTCGCTCGGGCAATAACGTGAGCGCTATAATCGTGACCTGAAATGGCCGCAAGGAACAGATGTTGGTTCGCGCGACTTGTTTGGCGCCTTCCATCCATCAAGCTGAATATGCCGATCTCTGCCGCACACATTATTTCCTCGCTAGCAGTGCCAGATGTGCCGGCATCCATTCGCCAGTCATGCTTGCGTTATAGCGTCAGTGCCGCGCAACTAGCTTTGCTGGAACAGGGGGGCATCGCGTTGCCGGCTACGTTGGCAAACGCAGTCTTGAAGCGCAAAGTAGAGTTCGCGGCTGGCAGATATTGCGCAAGACATGCATTACAGGGGCTTGGTTACGCGGGGCTGGAAACCTTGCCGATCGGCCATCACCGCGCCCCGGTCTGGCCCGATGGTTTCGTCGGATCAATCAGCCACGGCGACGGCCATGCACTCGCTGTGGCAGCGGCCAGCCGCGATTGGGGCGGTATCGGTATCGATATCGAACGCTGCCTCGATCACGACGCAGCGCAGCCACTGGTGCCGTACCTGATGTCGACGGCCGAGCAGGCAATAGGCGCCGCCACAGGCATGTCTGTTGAGCGCTGGCTGACCTTGGTTTTCTCGGCCAAGGAAAGCCTTTTCAAAGCGCTCTATCCGCGCGTCGGTCAATATTTTGATTTCCTTGATGCCGAGGTTTGCGCGCTGCAACCGGCGCAAGACGGTCTTACCTTGCGGTTGCTGACGACACTCTCGCCGCAGTGCATCGCCGGAAGCCGCTATACGATTCAGGTGAGCTACTTTGACAATAATATTGTGACACTATGTCTGTTGGCGCCAGCCGATACTGTGCCCACCACCGCCTCCGGCGTCATTGACGATAGCGCAAAAATGCACCCGCCCGACTAGATATTTGTTGACTGGTATCTATACTGAAATGCTCGGGAGGTGTTTATGAAAGCATCGAAAATCATCGAGATGTGGGGCCGAGCCAGTTGCCAGGTGCCGCTAGCCAGTGACGACGAGATTGTGCAGATGTTTGCTAATGAGATTGCAAAATTATCTTACAAGCTCACAGAAGCAGAGCTTTACCGTTTAATAGCGGTAGGCGCTTTGGTCTATCAGCGAGGCTTGCGCGAATTCGACGGCAACATGATGACCGATCTGTTGATCAGAACGTTGCGCCAGGGCGGACGGGCTTGAGTTGCATTGCTGTGCAAACACGGCGCACAGCATATTGATGATTCAAATATTTGAATATTTCAGTGATTTGAGCGAAAAGCCTGGATCCCGATGGGAACAGGCTTTTTGTGTTGCGGATCGCTAGGATTTATATCCGATAAATCTTGTCGCCGGTCTGGACAATGATAAATTTTCCATCAGAAATTTGGGTCAATGCCCGCCCATCCGTCAAGCGGTAAATACGCGGCCCCTGCATGGAGCTGATGGCGCCGCCGGCTGCGGCAATTTCAATCGGGCTTTCATAGCCCTCGACATGATAGCCATTTCCTGATTTATCTTTCGCATCGAATTTTTCTATCAAGTCCATATAAGTCTCCTGATGTTTGATGTTGGGATGCCGACGGTAACGATACCATATTGATGGTGCACTCGACGGAAGAGGCGCCCGGCGTTTGGTGCTCGCACGCCTGCCATGAGTATCGCATTTATTGCGATGGCGGTCTTTTCGATCATGTGCCTGGAGGGGCGGCTCCTTGAGGTGGACTTGCAAAATCTGCATGGACTCGAATTTTGTCAGCTACGAAGTCGGTCAATCCGCGATTGAGTTCTGCGCCGCCAGCAAGCCGGACTTTAGTTCTCATATTTGATTGTCGCCGATGGGCGAACCATTATCCCGAATAAGTCGTTGTGCGACGACGTTGGCCGCGAACAATGCACCTAACCCAAGCGCTGTAAAACGTGTTAACGAAAACGATCTGCTAGTACCCATATTCTCTCCTGTGTGTTTTATTGTTGGATGTGCAAACGGCTGTACGTTATCGGGTTTATAGGGGGAGCGGGCATATTGATAATTTCAAATTGCGACAATAGTCAAATAGCATTGATTAATTGGCATTGAATTGCATCGCAAAAATGCTGCCGTGGGCGCGCCGGGTATGGTCCGCCTTGCCGCGATTGGCGGCGGCGCGTACCATGGTGGCCGACGCCGATATGGCAATATTTTTCAGAGGACGCAGTAATGAACGATGTGTTGACAAGAGATGAGTTCGACGCTTTAGGGCAAATCGGCAACTCGCCGCAGCGCGGCAGGGTTAGCGCTTGTGTTGCGCGTAACAGCAAGCGCCTGATTGACCTGAAATACATCGCACATGAACGGGACGGCACGTTGACGCTGACCGATAAGGGCAGGTAGACGCTGTTCATCAGGGCTTGCATCGAGGGCTTGCGTGCCGTGGCGAATGACCCGGGTACGAAGTTGGCAGCCGATGTTGCCTTGTTTCTCGGAAAGAAAGGTCACATCAGCCCGAGAGTCGGCGGCGACGGCTTCGATATTACCGATAAAGGGCAGGAATCGCTGGCCGATATCGATGCTTCGGCCGCCTGATTCAGCTGGGTGCCGGGTATTAACCGTGGGCAGTATATAAAAACGCATATGAATCAAAGGCTTGGTTGATTTTGTTGATGGTTGTCCACAGGACTGTCCACAGTTTCTGTGGGTAACTTTATGAGAAGTGAAAATTGACAGCACAATTGACACCCAACAACCTACGAAGCGATCCATGGAAAAAACGAGTCCTTTATTGCAGGTTGGCCTGGTCGGTTACGGCTTTGCCGGTGCAACTTTTCATGCGCCGTTGATCGGCCATTCCGGACGCACAGCAGTCAGTGCGATTGTCAGCAGCCAGGCCGAGCTCGCCGCCGGCGACTGGCCGACAGCGCGGATCTATACCGATCTTGCCCCGATGCTGGCCGATCCGGGTATCGATTGCGTGGTCATCGCAACGCCGAACGACACGCATTTCGCGCTCGCTAAGCGTGTGCTAGAGGCCGGCAAGCATGTCGTCGTCGATAAGCCGATTACGCTGACGGCATCCGATGCACGCACCCTGGCCGGCATTGCAAGCCAGCGCAAGTTGCTGCTGGTGCCGTTTCATAACCGTCGCTGGGATGGTGATTTCCTTACTGTGCAAGCCCTACAGGCTGACGGCCGGCTTGGCCGCATCACGCATTTCGAGTCGCATTTTGACCGCTTCCGTCCTGAAGTGCGGCAGCGCTGGCGTGAAAGCGCCGCTAGCGGAGGCGGTTTGTTATATGACCTTGGGCCCCATCTGATTGATCAGGCGCTTGAGTTGTTTGGCGTTCCTCACAGCGTCAATGCAACGGTCAGCGCCTATCGCGATGGCGCGCAAGCTGACGATTATGTTCACCTGCAACTTGGTTACGCCGACAAGCAGGTGGTACTCCACGCAAGCGCGCTAAGTGCACTAGAGGCCCCGCGTTTTACGCTGCACGGTACCCGAGGAAGCTATGTCAAGGTCGGACTCGATGTGCAGGAAGATCAACTTAAGGCCGGCTTGCGTCCTGGGCAACAGGGATGGGGGAAAAATTTGCCAGGACTAATCCGTCAAGTTGGCGGCGGGCTTGATCTGCGCGGCGAGCTTGAAACCCGGGATGGCGCATACCAGCAGTTTTATCAGATGCTAGCGGCATCTATTCAGGATGGTTTGCCTGCTCCCGTCAGCGCAGATGATGCTGTAACCGTATTAGAGATGATTGAGTTGGCGCGTCGGAGTGCGGTTGAGGGGCGTCGATTGGAGGTTTTCGTTGGTTAATATCGGGCCGCAATCCAATCATCAAAATGAATATGACGATGATCACGTCATCATTGATATGAATAACTGATATCTTTCAAATAAAGTGGGCAATCACAGGCTGTCCGTATATAGTCTGCTCCGTCTCCTCCAACACCTCTCAAGGTTTGGATTTAAGCCCGCTCCGTAAGGTTTAGCGGGCTTTTTTTTGCAATTAACAACTCACGCTGGTATTGAGAGAATTGGCTGGTACCGGCCAAATACCGGCCGGATAAATACCAGATACTGACTAAATACGTACTAAACACGTGCTAGCAAAGTTGTTGTGCGACAATATTAATGAAATGACTTGCTTTGCAGTTATGTCCGGCGTATAGTCAATCCAGTCGTTAAGAAGTTGCTTTAAACGAACATCAATACAAGAGTAGATTCGTAGCACGCGTAGCCACTTTCCAGATAGGACTGGGTTACGGGAATCTGCTCCTGTATTGATGCTTTGGACTGAATATAAAAACCTGCCAGCCTTTCGCTTGCAGGTTTTTTTGTTTCTGCTGCGTTTCTGCTGTGCCGCAGCGCACCATGTCCTGGCATTAGCCACGGCGCAGCTAGCGGCCCTCTATCGTTTCGATTTAGCCCACGTCTTAATTTTCCGCTCCTGAATTTTCCGCTCCCTTACGCATAGCGTGCTTTGTGTATTTCGGTGGATCTGCGGCTTTAACGCGCCATCAAGGTATCGAGCAGCCAGCTGCCGGCTGGCCCTAGTCCGCGCCGCCGCGACCAGACGGCATCGACCTGTATGTTTTTCGGCCAGCCTCCTACATGCAGTTCCAGCAAGCTGTTGGCAGCAAAGCGTTTCGCCAGCCAATGCGGCAGCTCCGCCCAGCCGAAGCCAAGTTCCGTCATTTCCAGCAACAGCAGGTAACTCGATGCGGTCCAGCATTTACCACTGCGACGTCGCACGGCATCGTCGGCATAGGTACTCAGGCGTAGTTCGCGGGTGCTGTGCAGCATCTCGCTGGTGATTTGCCTGGCCTGGGCCAAAGGGTGTTGCTTACCGACATACAAGCCGATGGCAGATTGGTCGGGCACTGATTCGAAGCCGATATCAGGTGGATAATCGGGCTGGGCGGCAACCAGCCCAAGGTTGGCGCGCCCCTCCTGCACCAGAGAGACAACGTCGTTGCGCTCCGCAATCATGCACTCCAGCTCCAGCTCTGGGTAACGCTGCTCAAAGCTGGTGAGTATCAGTTCGAAACGGTCCGACTGGTAAGTGTCCGACAGCACCAGCGTCAGTTGCGGTTCCAGTCCTCCTGCCAGGCGGTGTGCCGAGCGCTCAAGGCGGTCGCTGGCTTCGATCACCTGCTGTGCCTGCAGGAGCATCGCTCGCCCTTGGTCGGTCAGGGTAGGGCGGCGGGTGCTGCGATCAAACAAGGGCAGGCCAAGGTCGATCTCCAGGTCGGCAATTGCTTCGCTGACGGTGGATTGCTGCTTGCCGAGTTTACGTGCGGCCGCCGAAAACGAGCCTTGGGCGGCGGCCTCGACGAACATGAACAGGTTTTCCAGCGAGTGGCGCATATCGGCTTCCTATATATCGGTTTATCCGATGATTATTACTTTGATAGTATCAGGTTAGGCGAAGAAAATAGCGTCATCGAATACAAGAGAAACACTGGAGTCAATATGGATACCAAAAAAAGCTGGTGTGAGCGCGCCGCGCATGCGCTGATTTTTGAGCTGCTGGCGGTGGCGATTACCGCACCGGCGCTGGCGCGGGTGATGAAGGTGCCGATGGCGCACGCGGGGCTGCTTACCCTGATGATTTCGCTGGTAGCGATGATCTGGAACATGATTTTCAATACCCTGTTCGATCGTGCCGAGCGACATTGGCGGCTGGTTCGCACCATGGTCTTGCGGGTAGTGCATGCAATTGCATTCGAAGCCGGGCTCGTGGCGATCGTAGTGCCGCTGGTTGCCTGGTGGCTTGAGATGAGCTTGATAGATGCCCTGATTCTCGACATCGGCCTGTTGCTGTTTTTCTTACCCTATACCTTTGTCTTCAATCTGCTCTACGACAAATTGCGCGAGGCAATACTGAAGCGGCGCGGATTGTCCAGCACCTGAGCCGACGATATCGTACGCAGTCTGTGGCGGCTTTTCTGCTGTCAGTCCAACTTACGGATTATTGAAAGTAGCCGCTACCGACGATCAACGGCTGGCCGACGATACCGGCACCGATCAGACGCCGTGCAACCCCTTCGATTTTGCTCTGGAAAGCCCGATAGGTGCCGAGCAGATCGAGTTTCGGGTCTGTCGAATGCGACAGATTCGACAATGTGGCGCGCGGCACCAGGCACTGGTATTGCTGGAATTCGACCACCACCGAAAACAGGACGCCGGCGTTGGTCAAGCGAGGTGCGGCAGGTACGTTGTCCATCATGGTCTCCACGATAATACGGTTACGCAGAGTCAGATGGTGCTTGCTGGAAATCTTATCTGGCTGCCAGGTCATGGTGCCCGGAAACGCGCCGACTGGCAAGGATAATACCGCTTCAGCATGGCTTAAGATTTGTTATACGCATGCCGAATACCAGGTATGCGAACAATAAAGCATACAGACGGCTAGCGGATCGCTATAGTTCGGCCTGTCTCCTCCAACACCTCCTAGGTTTGGATTCAGCCCGCGACCTTCAGGTTACACGGGCTTTTTTTGTTCCGGTGTTTTTGTTCACGCTCATGTTGATTGATGCGAAAAGCCGCCATGCCAAAGTGGCGAAGCGGCTTTCGCAAAGAGCCTTCAATGAAATTGAAAATGAGATTTGAAGATTAGTGCGCCATGCAGTAGGCATCCAGTTCCCGCATCAGCTGCTGCTTGACTGCCGGGGGGAGGAATGTCGCCTCAAAACTGTTTTGTGCCAGCATCGTCAGTTCGGTTCTGCTTAAGCGCAGCGAGGCAGCCACTGCCAGAAAATTAGCATTCATGTAGCCGCCGAAATAGGCCGGGTCATCGGAATTGATCGTGACGGCCAGACCTGCATGCAGTAAGCGCGCCAGGTTGTGGTTGCGCAAGTCGTCGACTACACACAGTTTCAGATTCGACAGCGGGCACATGGTTAGTGGAATCCGCTTTGCCGCCAGGCGTTTCATCAAGGCTGGATCTTCTTCGCTGCGCACACCATGGTCGATACGTTCCACGTGCAATACATCCAGCGCATCGCGGACGTATTCCGGCGGGCCTTCTTCGCCGGCATGCGCAACCAGATGGAAACCCAGCTCGCCGCAACGGCCAAAGACGCGGGCGAATTTTTCTGGCGGGTTACCGCGTTCGGCCGAGTCGAGGCCGATGCCTATCCACAGGTCACGATATTCGGCGCGCAGCGGCAACGCTTGTTCCAATGTGGCAAATGCATCCTCTTCTGACAGATGACGCAGGAACGACATGATCATGGCGCTGCTGAAGCCATGTTTGTCACGTGCTTCCCGCAACGCCCGGGCGATGCCGGAGAATACGACATCGATGCCGATGCCCCGTTCGGTGTGAGTTTGCGGGTCGAAGAAAATTTCTGCGTGACGAACATTGTCGGCGCGCGCACGGACGATGTAGGCCGTCGTCATGTCATAGAAATCTTGCTCGGTCTGCAGCACCGCTGCGCCGGCATAGTACAGATCGAGGAAAGATTGCAGATCGGTGAACGCATATGCGGCGCGCAGTTCTTCCACGGAGGCGTAGGGCAGGGCGACATGGTTGCGCCGGGCCAGCGCAAACAGGAGTTCCGGTTCCAGCGTGCCTTCGATATGCAGGTGTAGCTCCGCCTTCGGCATACCTTCGATGAACGAGATCAGATCGGCAGCGAGCGGCGGGGTAGTGCTGATTGAATTCATGTGTGCTTCCATTGATTGACGCCAGTCTGCAATTTTACAGAATTGCAATCGCATCTCCCCTGTTTGCCGATGTGTGCGTCAGTGATACATCAATGCGAGGCGCCGAGAAATTGTTGCAATTCTGGTGTTTTCGGATTCGCAAAAATTTCTTCGGGAGGGCCGATTTCATGTACTTTGCCCTGATGCATGAACACTACACGGTCGCATACTTCACGCGCAAAGCGCATCTCGTGGGTGACCATCAACAGTGTCATGCCTTCATCAGCCAGGCCGCGCACCACCGTCAGCACTTCGTTTACCAGTTCCGGATCCAGCGCTGAGGTGATTTCATCGCATAGCAACGCCTTCGGCTGCATGGTCAATGCACGCGCAATTGCTACCCGTTGCTGCTGGCCGCCGGATAGCTGATCAGGATAGGCATCGAATTTTTCGGCCAAGCCCACGCGCGCCAGATTTTCCTGGGCTGATTTGCGCGCTTCGCTCTCGCTTGTGCCTTTGACTATCATCGGCGACAGCATCACGTTGCGGCCAACCGTCAGGTGCGGAAACAGGTTGAATTGCTGGAAGATCATGCCGACCTTCAGCCGCAATGCACGCAACTCCAGCTCGCTCTTGCCCAGATGCGAACCGGCGACGCTGATGTTGCCTTCGTCGATGCTCTCCAGACCGTTGATACAGCGCAGCAGGGTACTTTTGCCGGAGCCGCTTTTGCCGATGATGGCGATGACTTCGCCGGGTTCAACATCGAGCCGGATGCCTTTCAGCACCTGGTTGTCGCCGAAGCTTTTCTTGACGTTATCAATGGCGATGAGTGGCATTGAATTTCCTTTCCAGAGACTGGCTGTATTTGGATAGCGGCCAACACAGCGCAAAATACATGAGAGCCACCAGCGCGTACACGGTGAACGGCTGGAACGTGGCGCTGGTGATCATGGTGCCGGCTTTCGACAGTTCGACGAAGCCGATGATGGAGGTAACCGCAGTGCCCTTAACGATCTGCACGCTGAAGCCGACCGTCGGCGCAATCGCGATGCGCAGCGCCTGCGGCAGGATCACATGGCGCATCTGCTGCATATAGCCCATTGCCAGGCATGACGATGCTTCCCACTGGCCGCGCGGAATCGCCTCAACGCAGCCACGCCAGATCTCGGCCAGATAGGCGCTGCTCCAGCAGGTCAGCGCCAGTCCGGCGGCCAGCCAGGCTGGTACTTCGAGGCCGAACAGCGCCAGTCCAAAGAAGGCCAGGAACAACTGCATCAGCAGCGGCGTGCCCTGAAACAGTTCGATGTACATCTTGGTAAGGTTACGCAGCCAGGCTTGTCTGGAAGTTCGTAAGAACAGTACCACCAGCCCTAGCAGGCCTCCCAATGCAAATGAGGCTAGCTGTTGGCGCTAATTGAATCTTGACCCAGCCTGCTGATCGAAATGTGACCCAGGGCTGGTCGCTGCGTTTTGAGTTAGCAGCTGTGGATAAGTCTATCAAACAGTTGGTGTTGAAGCACTCCTTTTTT
>NZ_JBIIVN010000201.1:0-3773 GCF_044339385.1 Collimonas sp.
CGATGCCATTGCGGGACTGGAAGGGAGCACTTAACCGCTTCACTATCCAGTTTGAAGAACGGATGAAGCCGAATTAAACGAAATTCCGTTTACACAAAATCCAGCACACCCTCGTTGTTATGTGATTGTTGCCATAACAGCGAGCCTGGCATCCTGCCCCGCTGGCGCGCGCTCACTGCATTACCCCCTCTCCAGGAATCCTCATGACCACCGCAAGCTTCATACCGGGCAAAGATGCCTCGCTCGAATCATCCATCAGTTCGATGCAAGCCAAGCTGGAAAGGCTCGGCTTCCAGATTGAAGAACGCTCGTGGCTGAACCCGGTCGATGGCGTCTGGTCGGTACACATCGGCGACCGTGATTGTCCGCTGCTGTTCACCAACGGTAAAGGCGCCTCGGAACAAGCTTCACGCGCCAGCGCGCTGGGCGAATTCTTTGAACGCTTGTCCTGCAATTACTTCTGGAACCACTACTACCTGGGCGAGCAGAACGCTAATGCGGCATTTGTGCATTATCCGCGCGAGCAGTGGTTCAAACTCAACGACGCTAACGAAATCTGGCCGGACGGCCTGCTGACGCCGGAACTGCAACAATTCTATAACCCCGAAGGCGCGGTCGACGCCACCGCGCTGGTCGATTACAACTCGGGCAATGAAGAGCGCGGCATCTGCGCGCTGCCGTATGTGCGTGAGCGCGACGGCGCCACGGTCTGGTTTCCGGTCAACATCATCGGCAACCTGTATGTCAGCAACGGTATGGCAGCCGGAAATACCCCGGCAGAAGCACGTACGCAAGCACTGTCGGAAATCCTCGAACGCGCCGTCAAATTCCGCATCATCAAGGAAGGCCTGTGCCTGCCGGACGTGCCGGAGCTGGTGATCGCCCGCTATCCACGCATCGCCGCCGGCATCCGCGCCTTGCGCGCCAGCGGTTTCGGCGTGCTGGTGAAAGACGCATCGCTGGGCGGCAAATACCTGCTCATGAACGTGACCCTGCTCAATCCACGCGATCAGGGTTGCCTCTCCAGCTTCGGCGCTCATCCGCGTCTTGAGATCGCGCTGGAACGCGTACTGACTGAATTGCTGCAAGGCTGCGCGCTGGATGCGCTGGACGGCTTCCCCGAACCGAGTTTCGACCTGGAAGAAATCGGCCATTCGCAAAACCTGGAAATCCACTTCGTCGATTCCAGCGGCATCATCAGCTGGAACTTCCTGCGCGGCAGCGCCGATTTTGCGTTCTGCGACTGGAGTTTCAGCAGCACCACTGCCGAAGACTATGCCTGGTCGGTCGCCGCTATCGAGGCCACCGGCCACGATATCTACATCGCCGATTTTAGCCACCTCGGCGTGTACGCCTGCCGCATCCTGGTGCCAGGCATGTCAGATATCTATCCGGTGGCAGACCTGGAATGGGGCAACAACAGCGTCGGCAACGAAGTCCGCGAACAGATCCTGTATCTGTCCGACCTCGACGCCGACGAGTGCCTCGACTTGCTGGAAACCTTGAGCGAACTGGGCCTGGCCGAGCAGCGTCCGGTAGCAGCCTTGATCGGCCTGGCTGCCGATGCCGGCTCGTTGTGGAAAGAGTTGCGCGTCGGCGAACTGAAAACCCTGCTGGCGCTGGCCATCGGCGATCTCGACGCGGTGCACCAGGGCTGCGACTGGATTCGTCATTTCAACCAGATCAGCGGCACCCGCCAACTGGTGTATCGCTGCATCGAAAACCTGATCGACCTCGGCGATGCTGCGGCCTATGCCGAGTCACTGCAACACCTGTATGGCGCGGCGACTGTGCAACAGGCCAAGGCCCTGCTGAACCGCGAACAACGCTTCTTCGGATTGCATACGCCCGGCCTCAATCTGCAAGGCTGCGACATGCACCAGCGCCTGCTGGCGGCTTATGCCAAGCTCAATGCCGCCAAACTGGCTTGCCAGCTTGATTAGTTGGCTGATAGCGGACCACGGCCCTGCTTCGGGCCGCTGTTCGCCATTGCTGAACTGGCCGTAATTAATCACCAATAATCACCAATAATCACCAATAATCACCAATAATCACCAATAATCACCAATAATCACCAATAATCACCAATAATCACCAATAATCACCAATAATCGCCGGCAAATCCTAACCCGCTCTTTTCGTCCTCGCAGGGTTCTGCTACATTTCCGCCATGCCCAAACTAACCTTAGACCGAATCCTGCAATCGCAAGGTTTCGGTAGCCGTAAATATTGCCGTGAGTTAATTGAAGATGGTGAAGTTGCCGTCAACGGCGTCGTCGTGACCGACTACAAATCCATGCCGGATACCGCTGGCCTGGTTTTCACGCTGTTCGATGAAGAATGGACCTATCGCGAGCACGTCTACATCGTGCTCAATAAACCGCCCGATATCGAGTGCTCGCGCAAGCCTAGCCATCATCCTGGCGTGCTGAGCATCTTGCCGGAACAGTTCAGCTGGCGCGACGTGCAGCCGGTCGGCCGACTCGACCACGACACCACCGGCCTGCTGCTGATGTCGGACGACGGCAGCTTCATTCACGCCCAATCGTCGCCGAAACGTCATGTGCCGAAGCTGTATGTCGCCACCGCGCATGATCCGGTGACTGAAGAGCTGGTGCAAAGCCTGCTGGCCGGGGTCAAGCTGCACGACGAGCCACAAACCCTGGCCGCTATCAGCTGCCGCAAGGTGGGCGAGCATGAAGTCGAAATCGTGCTGGAGCAGGGCAAATACCATCAGGTCAAGCGCATGCTAGTGGCCGCCGGCAACCATTGCACCGCCTTGCGCCGCACTGCGATTGGCGGCCTGACGCTGGATTCATTAGAACTGGAATTAGGCGAATGGATGTACCTGGAGCCGGAGCACCTGGCCTTGCTGGTACCGGCGTAGGGTGGGCACATCGTGCCCACGCGTGAATTGACTCCACGCAGATGCCTCCTTCGGTATGACATATGCGACCTTGAATAAGGCTGATAAAGCTTCGCCAATTTTATACGCCTTATCCAGTAGATTAGGTTGTAACGGCCGACACAACAGATCTTGAGATGGCGGTCGTGCCAGTTATGGTTTGTTGCTTCTGGGGGGTTAATGGCGCGGCGCGGTAACCGCAAGCGGCCAAACTTATCGATAGACATGCCACACTTCCTATTTTTGATGGTTGCATTTAATCGATGTACTCCGGCCTTCGGCGTTCTGGGCGATCTTGCTGATCACCCGCAGTGCAAAGCGTCAGTCGTCTGTCAAAACGCGCCGGGACGAGGCCGCAAAGTCCGCGATATGACATCCCAGAATGCCATCGCCTCACCCACACTCAGCGAAGCTTTCTCCACATTGGTGACTCCCGTTTCTTTATCTTGCATGTAGATGCTTGATGTACCGTTATCCATCTCCAGCGTCACAGCGGGGGTTTTGGTACTGCCAATCGTGGTGTTTGCTTCCAGCCTGAAACGATGTCCCGGAATATCTTTTGGTAGCTGAGGCATGGACAGCAACCACTTTTCGGCTTTCAGGCCCGGCAAATTCACTACGCCTTTGCGCAGTGTCTTCATATCGTCAGATTGGGAAATAATTGCATTGATTTCATCACCACGCTGAAACAGTGACTTTCTATCAGCAATATTCGTATCTGTTCTAAATTCAAACGTCACGTCAGGCGTCTGAGGCAATGTAAAGACCCGCTTGTTGCGGCTGACCGAAAATTGACCCAGCAAAGGGCATAGTGCTGATTCAAAATTGACCCAGGTGTTCTACTTGTCCTGTCTAATTTTTAGGCAGG
>NZ_JBIIVN010000202.1:0-3744 GCF_044339385.1 Collimonas sp.
GCAGCATTCGACGCTTGACTATCGTTCACCCTGCCAGTATTTAGATGACAGGCTCACTGAGCAACATCAGGAAAAACAGGCGGCATAAAAGCCACCTGTTGGGAGACGAAAAATCGAGGGAAGCTCACACACCCTCCATAGTCGGATTATTTTAATTCGACTCTGACCCTAATTGTTTCCTGACCCCAATTGTTTTCTAATTGTTTCTGCCGCAATTTTCTAAGCGGCTGATCTGGATTATGCGAGACACAAACCTCGTAACTCCGCAGCAAACCGCTCTACCGTTTGCGGTTGCGTATCCCAGGCGCACATCAGACGACAACCGCCGGCACCGATAAACTGATAGAACTTCCAGCCGCCCGCACGCATTGCGTCAGCAGCTTGTTTCGGCAAGTCTGCAAAAACAGCGTTCGATTGCGGCTCGTACAATACCCGCACACCGGGGATATCGCGCAGGCGCTGATGCAGTAATTGCGCCATGGCATTCGCATGGCGGGCGTTACGCAACCAGACATCGTTATCCAGCAATCCTAGCCAGGGTGCGGAAATAAAACGCATCTTGGATGCGAGCTGGCCAGCTTGCTTGACACGATAGGCGAAATCCTCGGCCAGCGCCTTGTCGAAGAACACTACCACCTCGCCCACCGGTAAGCCATTCTTGGTGCCGCCGAAGCACAGCACATCGACGCCGGCACGCCAGGTGATTTCCGAAGGATGCACGTTCAGCGACGCCACCGCATTGGCAAACCGCGCACCATCCATATGCACCCGCAACTGGCGACGTTTGGCAATCGCAGCGATTGCGCGGATTTCCTCGACGCAATACACGGTGCCAACTTCTGTCGATTGCGTGATGCTGACCACCTTTGGCCGTGGATAATGGATATCGGCGCGCTTAGTGACCAAGGCCTCGATCGCATCCGCCGTCAGCTTGCCGTTCTCGCCTTTGGCTGTCAGCAGTTTGGAGCCGTTGGAAAAGAATTCAGGACCGCCGCACTCATCGGTTTCAATGTGCGCCAGCTCATGGCAGATCACCGAGTGATAGGACTGGCATAGCGAGGCCAGCGCCAGCGAATTGGCTGCCGTGCCGTTGAATACAAAGAATACTTCACAGTCGGTCTGGAACAGATCGCGCATGCGATCGCATACGCGCTGAGTCCAGGCATCGTCACCGTAGGACGACGCGTGGCCGCTGTCATTGCTCTTGAGCAGATACTCAAGCGCTTCCGGACAAATACCGGCTTGATTGTCGGAGGCAAATTGTTGCATGGAGCACCTTTGATCGATGTGGAACCTTAGCCATTACAAAAATTACAAAAATTACAAATCAAGAAACGCCAAGGGCCGGCGTCTGCTGGCATTGTGTGCGCTGCAGACACCAGCCCTTGGCTTGCCATCTTGCCTCCTGCCTGGAGCAGTTTGCTCACGAACAGTCAGCGCATTCAAATCAAATCTTCGATGCGATCAGCTTGCCCAGACGCTCGATTCCTTCGCGGATTCTGGCCGGCGGCACTGTGACGAAACTCAACCGCAGCGTATGTTTTTCCGGGGTATTGCCATAAAACGGCGCGCCCGGCACAAACGCCACGCGCTGCCCGACGGCTTCGTCGAGCAGTTGCATGCTGTCGATATGCTTCGGCAAGGTCACCCAGATGAACATCCCGCCTTCCGGCCGGGTCCAGCTGCACTGGCTCGGGAAATAGGTTTGCAAGGCGTCCAGCATGGCATCGCACTGATCCGAATACAACTTGCGGATAGTCGGAATATGGTCGTCAAGGAAGCCGTCCTTGATCGTATTGTAGACTACCATTTGGGTCAGCTGCGCGGTGTGAAGATCGGTCGCCTGCTTGGCTTGTTCAAGCTTTTCGACCAGTGGCCGCGGCGCAACCACGTAACCCAGACGGATGCCTGGCGTCAGTATTTTTGAGAACGACCCCATATAGATGACGCCGTCCGGGTTCATGCTGAGCATTTTCGGCAACGGTTCAGCACGATAGCTGAGAGCGCCGTATGGATCGTCCTCAATCAGCGGCAGTCCAAGCCGGGCGCAGACATCGACCAGCACGTGGCGACGTTGCAACGACAGCGTACGACCAGTAGGGTTCTGAAAATTCGGCAGCGCGTACAGGATGCGCGCGCCCTGCCCCAGCGTTGCCACCGTCTCCGGCAGCAAACCGCCATCGTCACTCGGTACTGAGACGAATTCCGAGCCGTACAACGAGAACGCCTGCAAAGCGCCGAGATAACTTGGCGTTTCGACCAGTACCTTGCTGCGTTCGTCGATCAGTACCTTGCCCAGCAGATCCAGGTCTTGCTGCGAACCCGAAGTCATCAAGACCTGATTCGGCGAAATCCTGGCGCCGTTGGTCGAGAGCGAATCCGCCACCCACTCGCGCAACGGAGCGTAGCCATCGGTCGGCCCGTATTGCAGCGCAACCTTGCCTTGCTCAGAGAGCACCTTATCGAAAGCGACCTTCAGTTGCTCCACCGGAAAAGTCGCTGGCGACGGCAAGCCACCGGCGAACGAAATGATTTCTGGACGCATGGTGATCTTGAGGATTTCTCGGATGGCCTAACTTTGCAGTTTCTGCGCTCTCTCCGAAAAATGCCAATCAAGCGCGGGGGAGTTTTCAATTTTCATAGATTATCTTCAAGTGATCTTATTTTTTAAGGGGCGTCTTGCAACTATCCAGCCGCAGCCGGAACCATGGGTAGACGCCCGTGACTTTTTTTATGATCTGCCGTCTCCTGGGCTGGTAGCGGGTGACGCTACCAGAACTGCGCGGACTACTCTATTTCAGCAATCATTTCAATTTCAACGCAGGCGCCCAACGGCAGTTGCGCTACACCAAATGCGGAACGGGCATGTTTGCCCTGCTTGCCAAATACCTCGCCGATCAGTTCAGAGGCACCGTTGGTGACCAGATGCTGCTCGGTGAAATCGCCGGTCGAATTGACCAGGCTCATTAATTTGACGATGCGCTTGACGCGCTTCAAGTCACCGCCGCAGGCTGCCTGCAAGGTCGCGATCAGTTCGATAGCAATGCCACGCGCAGCCAGTTTGGCTTCTTCGGTAGTGGTGTCCTTGCCCAGTTGGCCAACCCAGATCTTGCCATCCTTTTTGGCCAGATGGCCGGACAGGTAAACTGTATTGCCGCTTTGGGCATACATCACATAGGCAGCAGCAGGCACAGCGACGGCAGGCAACGTGATATTCAGGGCTTGCAACTTTTCATAGACAGACATCTGACACTCCGATAGATAGAATCATTTGTGGACGCTTATGGCGTCAACAACAATGACGGGATAAAAGGGATAACGCCGGGTATTTTCCGGGAAGTCTGTGGTTATCTCAAATCCACCGCACAGTTTGCGAAAAGGTTGGGGATTTATATTTTGCGATCCGCTTGCTTGCTCTACGACCAATCCTGAGGCCTTCTTTCCCCCCCCTGCCAATCCCGGCAGTGAGCAACATGACCTTGGATTAGCGTCACATTGTGCATTTTTTAACGCCCAATCAAATCAACGCCAGACAGAAATGGCGGAATAGATGGTATATAGTGGACCCGGAAATCCGGACAATAGTTTAAGGAGTATCCTGCACTGAACAACGAAGGCTGAGCTTCCCTCGATTTTTCGTCTTCCAACAGGTGGCTTTTATGCCGCCTGTTTTTCCTGATGTTGCTCAGTGAGCCAGTCATCTAAATACTGGCAGGGTGAACGATAGCCAAGCGTCGAATGCTG
>NZ_JBIIVN010000203.1:0-3739 GCF_044339385.1 Collimonas sp.
CAAGAAGTGGACGATGCCATTGCGGGACTGGAAGGGAGCACTTAACCGCTTCACTATCCAGTTTGAAGAACGGATGAAGCCGAATTAAACGAAATTCCGTTTACACAAAATCCAGCACACCCTCATCTGCGCGGCAACAAAATTGAGTGAAATGCCGGGCTTTTTTATACAATGCCATAGCAATCTTTCTTTAGATGGCCGTCAGGTTACTTTAGTATCATGCAGAAGGTCTGTCGCATCGACGCCTCCGTCATTTGGCGAGCATAAAAACGCAGAAATATTCGACGCTGGGCGTTAAATCCGGTTTTACCGATGAGTTTTATCGACAATGGGCGGTAAAGTTGCCGCGAGTTGGTCGTTGAGCGCCGATTACAGCTGAAATACAGAAGCTTAGATTTCTTTCCAGCCCGACTAGAACTAAAATAGCGACGCTTTCAAATTTCCAACATTTACCAAGATAATCTGGAGTACAGTTGAATAATTATCCCCATCCTATTATTGCCCGCGAAGGCTGGCCTTTCCTCGGTATCGCATTTGCGGTGGCGTTGCTGATGACGCTGGTCTCGCCGGTGTGGTCGCTCCCGTTCTGGATTATTGCATTGTTCGTATTGCAATTTTTCCGTGATCCGCCGCGCGTGATTCCACAGCAGCCGGGCGCGGTACTGTCGCCGGCCGATGGCCGAATCGTTGTGGTTGAAAAAACCATGGATCCCTACGCCAATCGCGAAGCACTGAAAATCAGTGTTTTCATGAACGTGTTCAATGTGCATTCGAATCGTGCTCCGGTCGATGGCAAGATCGAGAAGGTTCAGTATTTTCCTGGCAAATTCGTCAACGCCGATCTCGACAAGGCATCGATTGAAAACGAGCGCAACGCGTTGGTCATTACTGCCGCCAACGGCCAGACTGTGACTTGCGTGCAGGTTGCTGGTCTGATCGCTCGCCGCATTCTGTGTTACGTCAAGGTGGCCGATGTACTGGCGCGCGGCCAGCGTTACGGCTTTATTCGTTTCGGTTCACGTGTCGATGTCTATCTGCCGTTGACGGCAACGCCCAAGGTTGTGGTCGGCGACAAGGTATCGGCTACTGAAACCATCCTGGCCGAATTCTGATACCGGCTTGTTTGCATTTTGAGTTGATTGGAACGAAACTTACATGGCCACATTCAAGCGCCGTAAAGCGAAAAGCAACGTCGCGCAGTTCCCCAAGGCGCTGCGTCTGAACAAAATTGCCGAACGCGCGGAATACGAGGACGAAGAAGGATTGACGCCGCCGGTGCGCCGTCGGCGCGGTATCTATCTGTTGCCGAATGCGTTTACGACAGCGGCGCTGTTCTGCGGTTTTTATGCGATTGTGATGGCGATGAACCTGCGTTTTGATCAGGCTTCGATCGCAATTTTTGTCGCAATGGTGCTGGACAGTCTGGATGGTCGCGTGGCGCGCTTGACCAATACGCAGAGCGAGTTTGGCGCGCAATATGACAGTTTGTCGGACATGGTGTCGTTTGGTGCTGCGCCGGCTTTGGTGGTGTACGAATGGTCGCTGCGTGGCATGGGCAAGCTCGGCTGGCTGGCTGCCTTTGTCTATTGCGCCGGTGGCGCGCTGCGTCTGGCGCGCTTCAACACCAATATCACAGTGGTCGATAAGCGTTATTTCCAGGGCTTGCCAAGTCCCGCCGCGGCAGCGCTGGTGGCCGGCTTTGTCTGGCTGATGGACGATCTTGGGTTTCGTGGTACTTCGCTGAGCTGGGCGGCCTGGGCCATCACTTTGTATGCCGGCCTGACAATGGTCAGCAATGTGCCGTTCTACAGTTTCAAGGATATTAACCTGCGCAAGCCGATGCCGTTCATCGCCGCTTTCCTGGTGGTATTGGCGCTGGTGGCAATTTTTAGTGATCCCTCGAAAGTATTGTTCGGCTTATTCGTGCTGTATGGGCTCTCCGGATTCGGTGTCTATTTCTGGCGCTGGTTCAAGGGTAGGCCGGTTAGCATCGTACAGACGGAGCTTGAACACGACGATAAAGAATAAGGGGTTTACTCGGAAAGTTCGTCAATTATGCTTTTGGCATATTGCTAACGTTAAATGTTGTTAACCTACACTTTTTAAGTTGCACCGCAGCACCGTAGCACCGTAGCACCGCATCAATCATCAATGCAAGTGGCATCATCCTTTTTCAACCTCTACCGGAGAAAAAAAATGGGTTTACTTTCCTTTATTAAAGATGCTGGTGAAAAGCTGTTGGGACACAAACCAGAAGAAGTCGCCGCTGCGCCGAATGTCGATGAGTTGCAGGCTGCAGCCGCAGATGCGATTAAAACCTACGTCGGCACGCAAGGGATCGATACCAGCGCTCTGACGATTGCCTTTGATGCTTTTTCGTCGACGGTGACTGCTAGCGGTGAGGCGCCAGATCAGCAGACGCGCGAAAAAATCATTTTGTGCTGTGGAAATGTCAAAGACGTCAAGAATGTTAATGATAATCTGACCGTGGCCGCGGTTGAAGATGAGTCGCAGTGGTATGACGTGGTTAGCGGCGATAACTTGTCGAAAATTTCCAAGCAGTTCTATGGTAACCCCAACCAATACAATATTATTTTTGAAGCAAACAAGCCAATGCTCAAAAGCGTGGACTTGATTTATCCAGGTCAAAAGCTGCGTATCCCGCCGCTCTCCTGACTTTATTTTAGTAACATTGACAACAACGCCCACCGCCCGGTTTTTACCGGGCGTTTTTTTGCGCCCCGGATTTTGTGATTTTTATACCTGGATTAAGCAAAGTCATTAAAATTGATGGTTTAGCAGATCAATCAGGAGCACAGCATGGCAGCCAACTCACCCGAAAAACTCATCATATTCGATACCACCTTGCGCGATGGTGAGCAGTCGCCTGGCGCCTCGATGACCAAGGACGAGAAAATCCGTATTGCCAAGCAATTGGAGCGGATGAAAGTCGATGTGATCGAGGCTGGGTTTGCCGCCGCTTCGCCAGGCGATTTCGAGGCGATCAAGGCAATCGCCGGGATCGTCAAGGACTCTACGGTGTGTTCGCTCTCGCGCACCAATGATCGAGACATTGCGCGCGCTGCCGAGGCGTTGCAGCCGGCTGAGCGCAAGTGGATTCATACGTTTCTGGCAACCTCGCCGCTGCACATGGAAAAGAAGTTGCGCATGACGCCGGACCAGGTGTTCGAGCAAGCCAGGCAGGCGGTGCGTTTTGCTCGCAAGTTTACCGATGACGTTGAATTTAGCCCGGAAGACGGGAGCCGTTCTGACATGGATTTCCTGTGCCGGGTGCTGGAGGTTGTGATTGCCGAGGGCGCAACCACCATCAATTTTGCCGATACGGTCGGTTATGGCGTGCCCGAATTGTATGGCCACATGCTAAAGACGCTACGTGAACGGATTCCGAATTCGGACAAGGCGATCTGGTCGGTACATTGCCACAACGATCTCGGCATGGCGGTAGCCAATTCGCTGGCAGGGTGAATGAGCTTCCCTCGATTTTTCGTCGTCCAACAGGTGGCTTTTATGCCGCCTGTTTTTCCTGATGTTGCTCAGTAAGCCAGTCATCTAAATACTGGCAGGGTGAACGATAGCCAAGCGTCGAATGCTGCCGTTGGCGAGAGGATGTAATTAGTTTTGTGTAAACGGTCATTTGGCAGCACACTGCCACCATAGAGGAAAAAATGACCTACGTAAAACGCACCAAACGGGCCAAGCCCGATCCTGAGTTGGTCAA
>NZ_JBIIVN010000041.1:0-16938 GCF_044339385.1 Collimonas sp.
ATCCGACCCAAGCCCAGGTCAACAGTTACGACCCAAGCGGCACCCTGAGCTTGACGGCGGTACCGGGCGGCGGCGGCACCGCCACCTTCACGGGTCACTTAGGACGGCCCGATGGCGAAGACGTGGGGACGTATGCGATTGGGCTGGGGTCGCTGTCGGAATCCAACTACACCATCAATTACACGGCGGCGGACTTGACGATTAACAAATCCTCCAATCCCGCATTAGCCCTGCAGGCGCAAGCCGATGCGCAAACCAAGATATACGGTCAGGCTGACCCGGCGCTGAGCTACCAGATCGGCAATCCATCGGTATTCGTCAATCGTACCGTGCAAAGTTATGACCCCAACGGCAATTTGCACGGGGTGACGCTGACTGACAATGCTGCCACGGCGTTGACCGGTGGTCTGGCGCGTTTGAGTAGTGAGGATGTCGGTACCTACGGGATTAACCAAGGCAGTTTGAGCGCCGCCAATTATGTGCTCAACTACAGCCCGGCCAATTTCACCATCACGCCGGCGCCGCTGACGATTGCCGGCCTGATTGCACAAAATAAAGTCTATGACACCACCACCCTGGCGCAAATCTCCGGCGGTGCGCTGACGGGGGTGCTGGCGTCGGACAGCGGCAATGTCAGTTTAAGTGGCAGCGTGGTGGGTAACTTGAGCGACAAGAATGTGGGCAACAACAAGAATGTCATTGTCAGCAATGGCGGTTTATCGGGATCGCGCGCCTTTAATTACTACATCGATTACATCGCCACCGGCACCACCGGCAACATCACGCCTGCGCCATTACGGATTTCCGGCGTACGGCCGCAAGATCGGGTCTATGACGGCACCACCAATGCGACCTTTATCGGCACGCCTGCTTTATCGGGGGTGTACGCCAGTGACATCGGATCAGTATCGATCCCGATTCAGAACGTGGTCGGCAATTTTGCGGACAAGAATGCCGGCGTGAATAAACAGGTGATCTCAAACCCGGCGGCGGCGGTTTTGAGCGGTTCTGAAGCGGGTAATTACCAGATAGTAGGGATCGATGCCTCGGTCAATAGTGCGACGATCAGCCCCGCAGCACTGCTGCTTAGCGCGGTATCGACTACCAAGTTATTCGATGGCACGCGCGATTGTGACGGTGTCGTCACGGTTAAGGGACTGGTAGGCGGTGACACCATTACTAACCTTAACCTGCATCAGGTCTACAACTCGCCGCCGCCGCGCGGTAAAAACCGCAGCACCTTGAGCGCTGCCGGGGATTATCAGATCAACGACGGTAACAACGACGGCGATTACGTGGCGGCTCTGTTGAGCGCTCCTGGCACCATCAAACCGTATCCAGGGACGCCTAATTTTGGGCAAGATCTTGTGAGCGCATCGGTGTTGCCGGACGGCATCTCTACCCGTAGTGTCAGCGAAGATATCTTGCAGAAAATGGGGCAGGGTAATTGGCTGTTGAACTTCGATCCGAGAGATATCAAGTCAAAGAGCTTTCATGAAAGCGCAGATTCATTCGTATTTTGGGAAAAATCTTAAAAATCAGTTTCTGATTGATAGAGGGGTAAATCTTGGAAAAGAAAATAAATCAATGCTTCCTCAGATACATCTGCATATCACTAAAAATCAAAAGGGAGATTGCGCGACATAGCGTGACATAAAGTTACAGCAATACTGCTTCGCAGAGAAATCAGGCGCAGGACAGAAAATATTTTTTATAAATTCTTCAGAAGAGGATCGTCAATGAAGTACATGAAAGTATGCCAATGTGCGGCAGTATTTTTTTTATCGTTTCAGCTCACGTTCGCCATTGCCCAAAATGTGAAAGAAATCGATACAAAAGGGAGTGGCGAAATTAAACAATTCCTTAGTGCCTCTTTTGGTTCTAAGGAGGCTGTTGTGAAGCAGGCCATTGGCGTAGATTTCAAAATAAAAGAGGGAGACATCCGAAGCGATGTAGACACTTATTCTGGAATGCGCTTTTTGGAAGTGAGCGTGCCGAGTTTCCGGCCATTGGATATGCCCGCTACAGTCCGCTATATGTTTGGTTATAGCTGTGCCTGCCTGACCCAGGTCAAGGTTGACTGGAAGTTGCCGGAGCAATTGGCCGCGGACAAAAGGGCTGTACTAACGATGTCTACTGCAGAGTTAGTGAAACACCTTTCTGAGAAAAATTGGCTGGCTGACCAGGTTGTAACGGATCGCGCCATCGGTGAAGTCAAATTAGGCGCTTCGCTGCCATTTGTATTTTTTCGCGGAGTGAACGTCCGTAACACTGCGGTGGTGTTCTCCGGCGAGCCTGTGCAAATACTGGCCGACAAAAATAGCCCAGGAAAATTTAGCGCAGATTTCGACAAAATGCGCTCGATACAATTGTTTTATCAACTCGATAGCAAAAATCCGGATGTGAGAAAAATTAACGTTCAAGGTTTCTGATATTCCTATTTGACGTGCCGAGCAGATCGGTAAAAATATTGCCCATATTTTATTGATTGAATTAGATTGAGGAAAATATACTTCTGTTGTCGCGCTATTTTTTACCGTTCAAATGAATATTAAAGAGAGAATTTTTATCAATATTGACGATAGAGAGACATATGAAACCTTTCGCTAAACCTTT
This sequence comes from Collimonas sp., assembly GCF_044339385.1. Taxonomy (NCBI): domain Bacteria; kingdom Pseudomonadati; phylum Pseudomonadota; class Betaproteobacteria; order Burkholderiales; family Oxalobacteraceae; genus Collimonas; species Collimonas sp. The sequence goes on from NZ_JBIIVN010000041.1 coordinate 2,617, forward strand.
CGCTACAACCAGTCAAATGCCTTCCCGTATCCATTTTCTGCTTGCCGGCGCAGCTCTGCTTTTTTCCGGTGTGGTATCCGCACAGACTAACAGTGGTTTACTGATTAATTCCCTGCCGGGACCGCCCGCACCCAACCAGAAAAGGGATGCCAGCGCACGAGATATTGAAGTTGGTAATCCTAAAGCGGCAATCACGGGATTAGCGAAACAATATTCGACGATTCGGCTGTCTGGCTTTGAGTCCACATTTGAGGGCGATGTTGAAGGCTATCGTTTTGTTTCGCAATATTTTCCGTTAAATATAACCAGCATAGATTGGGAGCGCATCAGTCAAGAAATTTTTCATCACTATATACAGCGCGGGCAAATGATCAGGGTTGACTTGGTGATGAAGGGCGATCAAAGCGCCCTGGTCGATATATCGGAACTGCTGGTTCGTAGCATTACGGTAAAGAATCCTGGTTTGCGAGACCAAGATGTTGCGGCTCTCAATCGCTTGTTAAGAGAGTATGTGAAAGAAGGTGAGCCAATTGATCTCAAGAAATTCAAAGAGTTTCTCTCGGTGGTTGATTACCGTGGAAATGAAACGATAACCACCAAATTTCTAGAAGTCACCGAAGAGGGTGTCGACCTGAACATCACGATAGAGCCGCGCCACATTGTCCCGTTCAATAAATGGGCTGTGATGGCTGACAACTATGGCACGAAAGGTTTCGGCCTGGGGCGAGTTGGCGCTTCTTATTCGGCGCCATTATTTTCCTCAGGCGACAATCTCGGTCTGCAGACCGTCGTATCGAGAGGTTTGCAAAATATCAGCGGCCGTTACGATTTTCCACTGCCTGGTGTATTGCCGCTACGCGCTTCAATTTGGACCAGCATATTGCGTTATTCCGCCACGATTGACGATATCCGGCAGCGCGGCAACGCCACCCTGGCTGGGGTGGATTTGAACTATCCGTATTTCTTCTGGAGCGGTGCTCAGTTGGTTGGTGGTCTTGGTTATGAATACAAACGGACGAAAGATGAAGTAGTCGGGATAGATACCACGAACAAGACGGTTCAAAATCTTCATGTCCGTATCAACGGCGGCAATTTGTTTAACAAACAACTCAGTTTTTTTTCCGACTGGACGATTGGCAATCTTGATCTAAATGGTATTCGAGCGCCATTGCAGGACGTTTTCACCGCAAGAACCGCAGGCTCCTTCCAGAAAGTTAATTTGGGCACCGATTTTATTCAGCCGCTGGGTCAACAACTGTATTTCTCAGTCAGGACGAGAGGGCAACTCTCCAACAAGAATCTCGATTCGCTGGAGAAAATGTATTTTGGCGGACCTTCCGGTGTCAGAGCATACGATAACAATGTCAGTGGTGATCAAGGTGCGCAGGCCAATGTCGATTTCTTTTACAGATTACAAGCGACGCAATGGCCGACACGTATCGGAGGATTTTTTGACTACGCATTGGGCAAGACCAGTCATACACCATGGGAGGATGAGTTCGCGGAAACAGAGTCGAATACTTTTCATTTGAACGCCATTGGCCTCCAGGCCGACGTCAGCTATCAGAAGGTGGCACTGAATGTCATGGTGGCCCGTCCAGTGACAACGAGTAGTGTCAATGTAGATCAAAAATGGAGATTATGGGTGAACCTGAAATCTACTTTCTAAAGCCTTTTTGTCATGTTCATCGCGCACAGGTTCATGGATCTGCATGGTGCATGAAGTAAAAATAAACGGAGAAAAATTGATATGAGAATACGTTCGAGCGTAATAACAACATTGTTGGTGCTAGTGCCAATGTCGCTGGTCAACGCCGCCGAAAACGAAACGGTGGTTGCAGCGGCGCCGCAGCCGGCTATGTCTCACACCATTACTTATACGAGCGGTGCGCGTATTGATAAAGTGAAGTTAATCAATGCCCGCGGCGGAACGGGCACTCGCACGTGCGAGTTGCTAGCCGCAGACGGCCAGACTGTGGCAAAACTTCCAAACGGCATAACATTTGATCAAGATTGCTCGCTCAGCGGGACGTTCGAGGCTGCCAGTGACAAACCGAGTAAATATGCCTTTCAGGTGCGGGTACGAGATCAAGGTGGCGGTGTTGCAAGTGTGCCCGTGGCGATGGTCATTAATCCTCCGTTAGACGCAAAAGTCGACACGGCGAGCTTGACCTCTGGCGGGAATATTGCGCAGCCGATATATCCGTTCCGTATTAGCGGAGGTACTGGAAATACCCAGATTGTTTTTGTCAATCCTCAAGGAGAGCCAATTAAAGCGCCGAGTGGCATGGAATTTTCTCCTGACGGCAGTATTAGTGGAAAGGTCCCAGCCACCAGCGCCGCTCTGGACCCCATGCAGGCGCTCATCAGCGATCAGGGAGGGGGGCGCGTGATGGTGCCTATGGTTTGGAGAATCAATCCACCGTTAGCGATGGAGGTGAGGAATGTAGAACTTACCGCCGGCGGACGTTTGGACGCGCCTATGCAAATAGTCAAAGTTACCGGAGGCAGTGGTGCTATTCGCGCGAATTTGTATGAGAGTGACGGTAAAACACCGGCTGTACTGCCAGAAGGTATGCAATTTAATGAAATTAACGGGACACTGGAGGGAAGAATACCAGGTGTCGTGTCAGAGAAGAAGTGTGTGATCAAGGCCGTCGATCAAGGCGGCGGAGGCATTGAACGTCCCTTTATTTTCAAAGTGAACCCACAACTGCAGGTGGAGCTGATCCCTGTAAAGGCTGGCGCATAAATATTTTTCGTGTCATGTGTTGAGGAGAGTTGGTTTTTACATTGTGATTCGTTGGCGCCGAGATGCTATTTAATCTCGGCGCTGACGTTTTGTTTTGGTTTATTTAAGGAAACGACGCCAGTGGTATATGGCGTGTTCCGAACGATTTTCTTCGTGGTGGTCAGTCCGTTGAATATGCATTATTTTCTAAATTAATTAATCGCCCCCGAACAAATCCATCGTCCCAAATCTGATATGCCCAAATCCGGCCTGAGCCTGCGAAAGCTGCGGCTTTTTTGCGCAACGTTTCTGGTCATGCTTAGGCCGATGTGGCGTATGGCGGCTGTCACGGCTTGAGACAATTATTGGGAAGCGAGGTTGTTCATGGCCGCCGTAATAGCGCAACAATCAGCCCAGCACAGATGTTCCGCACGTCACTCATTGGATAATTGCAGAAAAAAATGCCGTTCAGTGAAGACTGAACGGCATTTCTGTTGCCAAAGGGGCTTTTGCTCTACCGCGCAGCGATCAGGCTGCTACGGCGATCTTCTCTTCTGCGGTCTCGCTTTCGTCGTCAAACGAAGTGCGGATCAGGTAATCGAATGCGCTCAGAGAGGCCTTCGCGCCCTCACCGACCGCGATCACGATCTGCTTGAACGGCACGGTAGTGACGTCGCCCGCTGCAAATACGCCGGGAATTGAAGTTTGTCCTTTGGCGTCGATCTCGATTTCGCCGTGGCGCGACAACGCTAACGTCCCCTTGAGCCACTCGGTGTTCGGCACCAGGCCGATCTGGACGAATACACCTTCCAGTTCAACCTTGTTGCTGGTGCCGGAGACGCGGTCGGTGTAGCTCAAGCCGTTGACCTTTTGGCCATCTCCGTGGATCTCTGTAGTTTGCGCCGATGTGATGACGGTAACATTACGCAAGCTATGCAACTTGCGTTGCAGTACTGCATCGGCACGCAACTCCGCGCCGAACTCGATCAGCGTGACGTGCGAGACCAGCCCGGCCAGGTCAATCGCAGCCTCAACGCCGGAATTGCCGCCGCCGACGACCGCAACCCGCTTGCCTTTGAACAATGGGCCGTCGCAATGCGGGCAATACGCTACGCCACGGTTGCGATATTCCTGTTCGCCAGGAACATTGATCTCGCGCCAGCGGGCGCCGGTTGCCAAGATCACTGACTTACTCTTCAAGACTGCGCCGCTGGCGGTCTTGATCTCGATCAGTTGGCCCGGCGTCAGGCTGGCTGCGCGTTGCAGGTTCATGATATCAACGTCGTAGGCCTTGACGTGCTGCTCCAGGGCGACGGCAAAATGCGGGCCGTCGGTTTCCTTGATCGAGACAAAATTTTCGATCGCCATGGTGTCGAGCACCTGGCCGCCGAAGCGCTCGGCAACGACGCCGGTGCGGATGCCTTTGCGTGCGGCGTAGATCGCTGCCGCCGCGCCGGCTGGGCCGCCGCCGACGATCAGCACATCGAACACCTCCTTGGCATTGAGTTGCGCAGCCTGGCGTGCGCCGGCGCCGCCGTCGAGCTTGGCGAGAATTTCCTCAATCCCGGAACGGCCTTGGCCGAACGCTTCGCCGTTCAAGAAAATCGATGGCACTGCCATCACCTGGCGGCTCTCGACTTCGCTCTGGAACAGCGCGCCGTCGATCATCACGGTGCGGATGCGCGGGTTGATGATGGACATCACGTTGAGCGCCTGGACGACCTCAGGGCAGCTCTGGCATGACAAGGAAATATATGTTTCAAAACGATAATCGCCATCCAGGTTGCGGATCTGTTCGATTACCGCCTCATCCAGTTTGATCGGGTGGCCGCCGACTTGCAGCAGCGCCAATACTAGTGAGGTGAATTCGTGGCCCATCGGGATACCGGCGAAACGGACGCTGATATCGGTACCGGGGCGGTTGATGCTGAACGACGGCTTGCGCTCGGCGTCGTCAGACCGTTCGACCAGCGTAATGCGCTCGCTCAACAGGACGATTTCCTGGAGCATGGCCTGCAGTTCGCGTGACTTGTCGCTATCATCGAGAGACGCAACGATCTCAATCGGATGCACGACCTTTTCCAAATAGGTTTTCAACTGGGTTTTGAGATTTGCATCCAACATGATAAGCCTTTCTTTTGTGAATATTTTCAACGCCGGCCCGGACAGTCCGGGCCGGCTCGGGCGCGGCGCTTAGATCTTGCCGACCAGGTCCAGCGATGGGGTCAATGTGGATGCGCCTTCAGTCCACTTCGCAGGGCAAACTTCGCCTGGGTGCGATGCGACGTATTGCGCTGCCTTGACCTTGCGCAGCAGTTCCGAAGCGTCACGGCCGATGCCGTTGTCATGCACTTCCAGAACCTTGATCCGGCCTTCTGGATTGATGACGAAAGTACCGCGCAGTGCCAGACCTTCTTCTTCGATCAGCACTTCGAAGTTGCGCGAGAGAACTGTAGTTGGGTCGCCGATCAGTGGGTATTGGACTTTCTTGATCGCGTCCGATGTGTCGTGCCATGCCTTGTGGGCGAAGTGGGTGTCAGTCGACACGCCGTAGACTTCAACGCCCAGCTTTTGGAATTCAGCGTAGTTGTCGGCCAGGTCTTCCAATTCAGTTGGGCAAACGAAAGTAAAGTCGGCTGGGTAAAACACCACAACTGACCATTTGCCCTTCAGGGACTCGTCGCTCACGTCAATGAACTTGCCATTGTGATATGCAGTTGCCTTGAACGGTTTGATTTGTGTGTTGATGAGAGACATTGTGTTTTCCTGGTGGGGTTGTGAATCAATGAGAAGACAGTGTAAAGGAAGTACCAAAATATTCAAAATTGATAGTTAAAATATTTTCGATACATTTTAACTATCGGCGGTGCCAACAGCCCGGCGCGATGATTCTGCGGGTGCTGTAGGTTAGTGCCAGGCCAAATCCATCTAATCTCGGGGACGCTGCAGCGCACCGTCCTCGATTTATGTAGCGTGGCTTGGCGCAGTCAGAGTCGCCGTCATGCATGAAATGCAAGACCGGGTCTGTCCGGTCGGGCCAATCTTGTGCCGTGTGATTGTAGCGCGCTTCGCCGCGAGCGTTGAGTTGCCGAAATCCAGGCAATATCGAGCGCTCTCGTTTCAAGAAACGCTGTGTAGTCTCGGCAGCCGGTCATTTCATCACATCAACGAAAACGTCATGTCATGGGCCGCTTCCCGCATCGATGCGCCAGCATTGTGGTAACAGCTGCTGTACTTCGCGCCGGGCAAAGCGGTCGTCGATCAACACCACCACGCCGCGATCCTCGCGGGTGCGGATCACGCGACCGGCGGCCTGTACTACTTTTTGCATGCCGGGGAACAGATAGGTGCAATCGTAGCCATTGCCGAAGGTCTGCTCCATGCGCCGCATGATCTGTTCATTGACCGGATTAATCTGCGGCAGCCCCAGCGTAGCGATGAAGGCGCCGATCAGGCGCGCGCCCGGTAAATCGATGCCTTCGGCAAAAGCGCCGCCGAGCACGGCGAAACCGACGCCCTGCGAATTTTCAGTGAAACGCGCCAGAAATGCCTCCCGCTCGCGCTCGTCCATGCGCCGTGCCTGGGGCCATAAGGGGATGTGCGGATAGCGTTCAGCGAACAGACTGGCGACCTTTTGCAGATAATCGTAGCTGCTGAAAAAAGTCAGGTAATTACCGGCCTGCTGCCGATACTGCTGCGCGATCAGGTCGACGATGGGGGAGAGCGATTTGTCGCGCTGCTGGAAGCGCGTAGAGACATCGGTCACGAGCCGCACCGACAACTGCTTGGCAGCGAAAGGTGACGGCACGTCGACCCAGGCGGTATTGGCCGGCATGCCTAGCGTGTCGCTATAGAAATGCCAGGGGCTCAGCGTCGCCGAAAACAGCACGACCGAGTGTGCGGCGGCAAAGCGCGGCGCCAGGAACGGCCCCGGCACGACATTACGGATGCACAGCGTGGCGCCGTAGCCGCGTTGGCGGGTAACGTCGAACAGTGAACGGTGATCGAACAGCTAGGCCATGCGCGTGAAGTGCAAGGCGTCGAAATAGAAATTCTGCAACTGACTGTCGAGCGCAGCCGGATGTTCGACCATGTAGTCGGTAATATCTGCTACTGCCTGTTGCAACGCGCCGAGTAAGGCGTCGGGCAAGCCGGCATAACGCTGGTACTCCTGCGGCTGTTCCTTGTACACGGCGTTCCATTGTCGATTGACGCGCTCCAGCGTGCGCCTGAGTGATGCCGGTGCGGTTTTCCGCAGCGCCTTCAACTGGTTTTGCGCGATCTCGGCCGAGTACATCTTGCGGGCCCGATCAATTATGTTGTGCGCCTCGTCGACCAGCACGCCGACGCGCCACTGATTGGCCATGCTCATGCTGTGCAGCATGGCGGTCAGATCGAAATAATAGTTGTAATCGCCGACGATCAGGTCTGCCCACTGCGCCATTTCCTGGCTCAGGTAATACGGGCAAACCTGATGCGCTGCGGCTACCGTGCGCAAACCTTCACGATCCATCACACCGCCGGCAGCCGCAACGGCAGCCGCCCGCGCCTGCGGCAAGCGATCGTAAAAGCCCCGCGCCAGCGGGCAGGATTCGCCGTGGCAAGCCCGGTCCGGATGTTCGCAAGCCTTATCGCGCGCCACCAGTTCCAGCACGCGCAATGGCAATTCCGGCGCACTTCGCCGGATCGTCGCCAGCGCATCCAGCGCCAGCGCCCGCCCCGAGGTCTTGGCGGACAAAAAGAACAGTTTGTCCAGGCGCTGCGGCGGACTGGCCTTGAGCAGCGGGAACAAGGTGCCGATGGTCTTGCCGATGCCGGTCGGCGCTTGCGCCAGCAGGCATCGGCCACTGCTGGCGCCTTGGTAGACTGCCGCCGCCAAGGCCCGCTGTCCGGGCCGAAAATCGGCGTGCGGAAAACGTAATCCGGCCAGTTGCGCGTCGCGCCGCAGCCGATGTGCCATTTCTTGTTCGGCCCACGCCAGGAAGCGCCCGCATTGCTGCTGCTCGAAGAACTGTTGCAATGACGCTGCGGTGGCAAACTCGGTCAGCATGGTTTCCTTTTGTTTGCCGATGTCGTAATACACCAGTGCCAGTTGCAGTGCCGACAAATGACGGCTCTGACACAACAAATGGCCGTAAATCCTTAGCTGTGCCCAATGCAGATGGCGATGGTTGTCCGGCATGCCGCCAAGATCGCCGCGGAAGGTCTTGATTTCCTCCGGGCGGTTCAATATCGGATCGTAGCCATCGGCGCGGCCGCGCACCAGCAGCGCGCCAAACGATCCGCTGAGGCTGATCTCAGCTTCGTAACCGCTGCCACGCCGGGTCGCCACTTCGATATGCCCGGCGATCCCTTCCTGCGCACTCGGTCCTGGCGTAAAACGCAAATCGAGATCGCCCTGCCTGGTGGTGAAATCGCACAAGGCCCGCACCGCCAGCACATATCGCGCCTCCTTCATGCCGCCTCCTGCGCCCATTGCACGTAACACACAGTGACCGGCATCTGCTGTTCGGCAAAGTAATGCAGCCAACGGATCTGGTTGTCCTGCAGGCGGTCACCCGGGCCCTTGACCTCGATCATGCGGTAGCGCTTTTCTGCCGGCCAGAACTGGATCAGATCGGGCAGGCCGCAACGATTGTTGCGGATATCCTGCAAGATTCGTTCAAAGCATTTGCGTAGATGCGGCGGCGGCAGGCACGTCAGCGCCATGCTCAGCAACGTATGGTCGATAGCGCCCCAGAACACGAAGGGCGACTGGATATTGGCCTTGGCGACAAAATTGCGCAGGATGGTTTGCTGATACTCGCCGCAATCGAGCTGGGCGAAACCGGAATCGAAATGGTGAGCGCGGCGCTGGCGGAAATCCGGGCTATATAAATCTGCCGGGCCGCTCTGGAAGGGATGGAGGAATGCACCCGGTAATGGCGCGAATATGGCGTCCCAGAACAGCAAGCTGAACAACGAATTGAGCAAAGCGTTTTCAACATAGACAGCCGGCGCATCGGCGCGCGACAGATGCGCCTCAAGCAGCGCCTCGACCGGCAGCGCCTGCTCCGGACGAGGCGGGAGCAGTACATGCTGGTCAATCTGCGGCGCGCTGGTCGCGGCAATTTTTTTATAGCCAAGCTGACGCCGTAAGCGCGGCATGATGCGCAGCAGTTGCTGCGTCTCGGCTTCGCCTTCCGGCTGCTGTTCGGCCAGCTGCGCCAGTTCAAACGCCGCTGCCGGCTGGCCACAACGTTCCAGCACCCGCACCGCACGCAGGCGTGCGCCGGGCCACGGACAATCGGCATAAAGGCGCAGCGCATCGGCCAGCATGCCGCTGCGTTCGTAATGCTGCGCAATCTGAAACAGCAGCTTGCTGCGGCGTCGTTCCAGCCAGTCGTTCGGATACGGCGCGGCAGGGATATCGGCGACCACGGTCTGCACTGTTTCGCCGTTGCGGAAACGTTCGCGGCAGGCATGCAAATGCAGATACGCATCGACCTCGCGGCGTGTGCTGAAACCTTGCGACAGCGGCGACAAATCGACTCGCTCATAGTTGAAGATACCGAGTTCGGAGAGCACGAATTCCGACCAGTCCTGGTGCAGGTTACCGAAGAACATCAGGAGCATGCGCTCGCACAAGCGAGCAATACGCAACTGCAACAAACGATCATCGATTCCCGGGTGCCAGGCCGCCAGCGGCCGCGCTCTTGCGATATTTGGGACATTTGCAATATCGTCGGCAGCCTGCAACAGCATGGCCAACTGCTGGCTTTTGCGCGCCCCCTTGTTTTGCCGCAGCAACGGAAAAGCCTCGACGATTTCAGCTTTAGTCAACAGACCAAACAGTTGTTCGATATCGATCATCGGCTCCGCATCCAGCCAACCGGCATCGCACAACGCCATTGCGGCGTGCATTTTTTCGCGCGTGCAGCCGATTTCATCGTAGTTCAATTTACTCAGGCGAAACAACTCGCCCTTGCGCATCACCATCCGTACCAGCAATGCCTGTGACGCCTGCGGCAAGTCACCGAAACCATCGACGAAACGCTGCTCGTCAGCGCTCAGCAAATGGCGATAGCGCGCACGTATCAATTCCACCACGGCGCGGAAGTTGTCGAGATAATAAAAACGGTTTTCCAGCGTTTTGATCATGGTGCGGGTGCAGTCGATGCAGCGCGGATAAGGTGCGCCGCGGCGAATTTGGCTATTTCGAATTTGGCCATTTCTCGATGATCTTGATGATTTTATAACTGTATGAATGTACAGTTATGCGCAGTATATATGAGCAGTCGCCGATGCGCCGTTATCGCAACACGGCATTGATCATTAGGCAGAATCGGAGGTCTATTCAGAGCACAGTTACACCGAACAACGAGTCTAAAAGGCGCTTACAAACTGCGCGCTATAGATCTGGTTAAAATCAGACATGTGCTTGAATCGACAGTTATTTTTCCTCTGGGGGAATATTCCAGCCTGATGATTGCCTGCGGGCCGGGGCCGCGCGGTATCGAACATGTCGAGAATTATTGCTTTGCAATTATGTTTCTTAAGCATCCTTCATGCTGGCGCGTACCCGCATCTGTGATCGCTCGTATCAGGGCCGGGCTTTGCGATACAAACAAATACATTCGACGCATCGCATGTATTTGTGAAAGCCAAGTAGAATTAACCGATTATTGAATCAACATCGAACATCGAACATCGAACATCGAACATCGAACATCGAACATCGAACATCGAACATCGAACATCGAACATCGAACATCGAACATCGAACATCGAACATCGAACATCGAACATCGAACATCGGATAGAAGCTAATATGCGCCTTAAAAATAGTCTGCTATGTATTTTGTTGGTAATCTCTGCCAGCGCCCCGGCGCTGGAAGCGGTGCCGCCGCCAGTTCTGACGCCGTTGCAGCAGCAGGCGCAGGCTGCGCATCTGAGCGCACAATTTCTGACACGCTTCCACTACAAGCCGGTGCCGCTCGACGATGTGTTGGCTGGCAAGATCATTGGCCGCTATATCAAATCGCTCGACCCAGAAAAATTCTTTTTCGTGCAATCTGATATCGATCAGTTCAGCGCTGAGCACAGCAAGCTCGATGACGGCATCTACCGTGAAGATCTGAGCATCCCGTTTGCCATATTCAATCTCTACGAGCAACGCGTAGTTGAGCGCCTGACTTACGCCCGCGAGCTGCTCAAGCAGGGTTTTGATTTCAGCAAGAAAGAAGATTTTGCCTTTGTGCGCGACAAGGAGCCTTGGCCGCAAACCGAAGCAGAAAGTCGCGAACTGTGGCGCAAGCGGGTCAAGAACGACTGGCTGCGGCTCAAGCTGGCCGGCAAGAACGATCAGGCGATACGCGATACGCTTACCAAACGCTACGACAATTCGCTGGCGCGGGTCTACAAGTATAAGAGCGATGACGTATTCCAGATTTTCATGAACGCCTATGCGAGCTCCATCGAGCCGCATACCGACTATCTGGGAACCACCGCTGCCGCCGATTTCGATATCTCGATGAAGCTCTCGCTGGTGGGCATCGGCGCGGTGTTGCAGGAGCGCGATGAATACACCACGATCCGCGAACTGGTGTCGGGCGGCCCGGCGCTGTTATCCGGGAAACTGGCGGTCGGCGACCGCATCGTTGGGGTTGCCCAGGGCATGCAGGGTCCAATGGTTGAGGCGGTCGGTTCGCGCATTGACGAAGTAGTGAAACTGATTCGTGGCGCCAAGGATTCGATTGTGCGGCTCGACGTGTTGCCGGCCGATGCCGGGCCGGATGGCAAGCATCGCATCGTTACTCTGGTGCGTAACAAGATCAGTCTGGAACAGCAGGCTGCCAAGAAAACCATCATCTCGGTCAAGAGCGGCGATACCACGCGCAAGGTCGGCGTGATTACGCTGCCGGCGTTCTATGAAGATTTCGACGGCCGCCGCAAGGGCGAAAAGAACTACCGCAGCGCGAGTCGCGATGTTGCCGCGCTGTTGAGCGAACTGAAGAACGACAAGGTCGACAGTGTGTTGGTCGATTTGCGCAACAACGGCGGCGGTTCGCTGAATGAAGCGATCAATCTGACCGGGCTGTTTGTCGGTAAAGGCCCGATCGTTCAGCAGCGCAATGCGCGTGGTGAAATCAATGTCGGCAGCGATGATTTGCCGGCGCCGCTGTGGAGCGGCCCGATGGCGGTGCTGATCAATCGCGGCTCGGCCTCGGCTTCCGAGATTTTTGCGGCCGCGATCCAGGATTACGGCCGTGGCGTGATCATCGGTGAAGGCAGTTTTGGCAAAGGCACCGTGCAGAGCATGGTCAACCTGGATGAACTGACGCGCAACGACAAGCCGAAGTTTGGCGAACTCAAGATGACAATCGCCCAGTTTTTCCGCATCAACGGCGGCACTACCCAGCTGCGCGGCGTGACGCCGGATATCAGCCTGCCGGGCTTCTCCGATCCGGACAGTTTCGGTGAGTCTAGTTACGATAACGCGCTGCCGTGGTCGCAGATCAAGCCTGCCGATTATGTACCGCTGGGCGATGTCAAGGATCTGCTGCCGCAATTGCAAGTGCGGCACGACGCCCGGGTCGAGAAAGATAAGGATTTTCAACGCCTGGTGGAAGATGCCGAGGAATTAAAAGCGCTGCGCAAGAAACGCACGATTTCACTCAATGAAGCCGAGCGTCGCAGCGAATTGGCGGTGCAGGAAGCGCGTCTGAAAGCCCGTGAAAAGGCCGACGGCAAGGATGCGGATAAGGACAAGGAGCCGTCGTTGGATGATGGGCTGCAAGCCAACGAGCGTAGCTTGAGTGCCGATCTGGCCGCGGAAAAAGCGCAGAAAAACGCCAAGGACGTATTACTGAACGAAGCAGTGCGAATTTTGGGCGATGCATCGGATCTGATCAAGGGCAATCCCAAGTTCGCCTCACAGCAAAGAAAATGACGCTCTGCATGACCGGGCGCCAAGCGGCTCTCGGTCATGCCTGGCGATTTGAATCCTTTGATGCCTGTGGTGTTGGTGGCGCTGTATCGGCACCGCTGGAAAGTGCAATCGCCGCGCGTGGAACACCGGTTGGGGCAGATTGTTTGCTCAGCACGCAAGAAACCGCAATAATCTTGCCGGACGATGCCAGCGGCGGTGAGTTCCCGGTTCAATGCCGGGAGAAGCTTGCCAGCATGCCGCTGTAAGATTTTGGCAAAGGATAGGCCAGGTCGCCGTGCTTGCCAGTCACCAGCCCCAGCTGCACCAGGCTCTCCGCCATCTTTACCGCAACGCTGACGCCGTCGATGACGTTGATACCGAGCTCACGGCCGATGGCATGGCACAGATCGGCCATGCCGGCGCAACCGAGGACGATGCTGTCGACCTTGTCTTCGTGCATGGCACGCCGGCACTCCTGGACGATGATGCGATAGGCATCCGATCCCGGCCGTTCGAGGTCGAGCACATTTAATTCGCAAGCGCGTACCTGGCGGCAGAAGCGCCGCATGCCGTATGCTTCGGCCAGGTGCCAGGCAATCCCGCAGGTACGCTCGAGCGTGGTCACCACGCTGAAACCGCTGCCGATCATGCTGGCCGCATGCATGGCGGCCTCAGCGATGCCGATGACCGGACCGCGCGCGGCTTCGCGCGCGGCATACAGGCCTGGATCGCCGAAGCAGGCGATCACGTAGCCGTCGACGCCGTCGGCTTCGCCAAGGCGGATTTCGTCGAGGATGCCGGGTACGCTGAGTGCTTCATCACAATGACTCTCGATCGATGCCGGCCCCATGGCGGGACTGACGGCGACGATCTCGGTACCGGGTGCGGCAACCTGGCGTGCGCACAGGCCGATCTTCTCGGTCATGCTCCAGGTGGTGTTGGGATTGATGATCTTGATTTTCAAAATAGGACGCTAACCATAAAAAGGGACGCACCACCGGCTCGCTGGCGCGCCGCAAAAACTGTCAATCCGGCCACTGTGGCGGCCGCATCAGAATCGCTCCGAATCAACCGGCCGCGTTGGCGCCAACGGGTGCGCTTTGCTTGCGGCTGATGGCCCAGTAAATCGCCAACCCACACCCCATGCTGATGAACCAGGTAAAGTTGGAGAAGCTTTCCAGGCCCGGCAGCAGCACGCAGCACACCGGAATGATGGCGGCCGGGATGAGCGCCATGATGGCTTTGCGGTTGTAACCGTTGTCGTACCAGTAAGCGCCGTTGCGATCCATCGTGTACAGGTCATCAACCATGATTCGCTGTTTTTTGACCAGGTAGAAATCGGCGATCAGGATGCCGAACAGCGGCCCGATGAAAGAGCCCAGAATATCCAGTGTGTAGTGGATTACCTGTGGATTGTTGAACAGGTTCCACGGCGTAATGAAGATCGAGCCGACCGCTGCGATCATGCCGCCCGTGCGCCAGCTGATCTTTTTCGGCTCGACATTGGAAAAATCGAAAGCCGGCGAGACGAAATTGGCGACGATGTTGATGCCTACTGAGCTTCCCCCGAAATTTAGTCTTCCATAGGTAACGTAAAATCAACGATCCTTTGGAAAGACCAGCAATGAAGAAGATACCAAAACAGATGTACACGGCGGAGTTCAAGGAGCTAGCCGTGCAA
>NZ_JBIIVN010000042.1:0-16880 GCF_044339385.1 Collimonas sp.
TGCACGGCTAGCTCCTTGAACTCCGCCGTGTACATCTGTTTTGGTATCTTCTTCATTGCTGGTCTTTCCAAAGGATCGTTGATTTTACGTTACCTATGGAAGACTAAATTTCGGGGGAAGCTCAGTCTGGCCGAGATCAAGGAACTGCGTGCGCAAGAGAGAATCCCCGAAATCCGGCCTGGCAATGTTAATTATGACGAGCAGTTCGAAGTACCCACCTTGACAGAAATCATCACCCTCGCCAAGAACATGTCGGCCAAGACCGGCCGCCTGATCCACTTGTATCCAGAGACCAAGCATCCGGGCTATTTCCAGTCCATTGGACTGCCGCTGGAAGATCGCCTGCTGACGGTGCTGGCGCAGCAAGACTACAGCGCCAAACAGGCCACCGTTTTTATCCAGTCTTTTGAAACAGCCAACCTGAAAACGCTGCGCAGCAAAATCGGTAACAACCATCCACGCTACCGCCTGATCCAACTGATGGATGAGGAAAAAGTACAACCGCCCGACTTCGTGCGCACTGGCAGCAAGCGTACTTATGGCGATTTGATGACTGGCAGCGGCATGCAAGAGGTGGCGGCCTACGCCGATGGCGTAGGCCCTTACAAACTGAGCGTCATCCCGCAAGACAGCATGGGTAATTTGGGCAAACCCAGCGCGCTGGTGAGCAATGCCCATGCAGCCGGCTTGCGCGTCCACCCCTACACCTTCCGGCCGGAAAACGCGCTCCTGCCGGACAGCCTCAAGAGCGAGGGTTCGGCGGCAAGCCGCAATGAGGATGGCTCGGTAGCCGAAATACAGGCTTATCTGAAGGCCGGAATCGACGGCTTTTTTACCGACGACCCGGCACTTGGGCGACGGGCCGTGGATACATTCAAAGGTAGTTGAGTTCGCGTAGTTGAATCCGCTTGGTTGAATTCGCTTGGTTGAATTCAATTTGATTTAAATCGAATTGATGTTTGTCGGCATGGCTACTAGCTGGCCATACCGGCAGTGCCTCACAAACGCTCCGTCTCACCGCTCTTGGGCTGCCACTTCATCAAGCGTTTCTCGATCATCCCCACCAGCGTATCCAGCACCAGCGCAAAGGCAGTCAAGACCAGAATGCCGGCAAACACGGTATTGATATCAAACGCGCCTTCAGCCTGCAAAATCAAATAACCAACCCCGCACGCCGAACCCAGGTATTCACCGACAATAACGCCGACAAAAGCCAATCCGACTGAAGTGTGCAGGCTGGAAAACACCCAGGAAGTAGCAGAAGGGAGATACACGGTGCGCAACAATTGACGTTGGCTGGCCCCCAGCATGCGCGCATTCGCCAGCACCACCGGACTGACTTCGCGGACGCCCTGATAGACATTGAAGAACACGATGAAAAACACCAGCGTCACGGCCAGCGCCACCTTGGACCAGATGCCGAGCCCGAACCACATCGCAAAGATCGGTGCCAGAATCACCCGTGGCATGGCATTCGATGCCTTAATGTAGGGATCAAGAATAGCCGATGTCAATGGCGACAAGGCCAGCCACAAACCTACGCCTAAGCTCATGATGGTGCCGATACCGAATGCCAGCATGGTTTCGGTCAGCGTGACCAGCAGGTGCGAATAAATCTCTGCCAGAAATGTCAGCTTGAACCAGGTATGGTCGCCCAAGCCGATTTCCAGCGTGCCGCTGCCGACGGTGAACCATTGCCAAACCCGCGCTAGCACCTTGATCGGTTCGCCAAAGAAAAAGGCGGTTTGCGGATTGCGTGTCGCCAGGTGCCAGATGACGAAAAACACTAGCAGGACCAAGGCTTGGTAGAGGTGCAGGTTTTTATAATTCGGCTTGATCGCTTTCCACATGATGCTGTCTATCCTTCCTTCTTTCTGGTTACCGGCAGATGCCTGAAGAGCGGCCTCTATACAACTTTCTTTTGCTGCTGATAGCCCTTCAATACTTCATCGCGCAATACGCTCCAAATCTGCTGGTGCAGTTCGACAAAACGTGGCTCGTTACGGATTTCAGCGACATCGCGCGGCCGCGGCAGATCGATCGTGAATTCGCCGATAGGATGCGTGCCGGGACCAGCCGAGAGCACCACCACGCGATCCGACATCGCAATCGCCTCGTCCAGGTCGTGCGTGATGAGCAGCACCGCCTTGCGCTTGGCGCTCCATAAATCGAGAACTTCGTTTTCCATCAGTTGCCGGGTCTGGATATCCAGCGCCGAAAATGGTTCGTCCATCAGGATGATGTCCGGATCAAGTATCAATGTCTGCGCCAGCGCCACCCGCTTACGCATACCACCCGACAATTGATGCGGATAGCGGTCACCAAACCCTTGCAGACCGACCCGCGCCAGCCATTCCTCACCCAGTTGACGCGCCTGAGTTTCATCTGCATCCCGATACTGCAGGCCGGCGATGACATTTTGCAGCGCGCTGCGCCAAGGCATCAGCGCCTCGGCCTGGAACATATAGCCGGCGCGACGATTGATGTCTGGCAGCGGCTCACCGAACACCTCGACGCGCCCGCTGGATGGGCGCAGCAATCCGGCGCCGACATTGAGCAAGGTGGATTTGCCGCAGCCGGTCGGCCCGACCACGGAGACAAATTCGCCAGGCGCGATCGACAAGGATGATCGGCCACCGCGGTATAACGCTGTGACCGATCATCCTTGGACACGAAGGTGCAACTGATACTGTTGAAAAATAGAGCTGGAGTCATGGCTGCGAGGAGGATTTGTTTACCGCTTGCTGCAGCAGTCTGCAGGCAAACGCAGGGGCTCATGCACTACCACCAGACGGCAGCACACAAGCGCACACAAGCTCTTGCGACAGGCCGTTATTTATATTTGACGTTGGTCTTTTTCACAAACTCATTGGTGTAGGTTTGCGACAGGTCGATATTCTTCGACGCCAGCTCGGGATCAAAAGCTTGCAGGGTACGCAGCGCCACTTGCGGCCCGGCATCGGGGATATAGCCGTCCGGGGAAATCGCCTCACGCACCTTCGAGAAAGCATCGACATACAACGCGCGGTCACCTAACAGATAATTTTCCGGAACAGCCTTGACGATATCCGACGGCTCGGCCTTTTGCAGCCACTTGAGGGCGCGCACCATGGCGTTGGTCAGCGCCTGCGTGGTGTTCGGATATTTTTTAATAAAATCGGCCGACGCGTACAAGGTCGCCGCCGGCATCGGGCCGCCAAATACGGCATTAGTATCCTTCAGCGCGCGGGTGTCGGAGATGATGCGGATTTCATTATCCTGCTGCATCATGGTGATCACAGGATCGAGATTGACGATCACGTCGATTGAACCGGAGCGCAACGCCGACAAAGCGCCAGACGATGCGCCGACACCGATATACGAGACATCGGCAGGCTTCAGACCGCCTTTGGCGAGGACAAAGTTGGACATCATGCTGGTCGATGAACCGGGGGCGGTGACACCGATCTTCTTGCCCTTCAGATCGGCAATCGATTTGTAGTTGGGCATGGTCTTGTTGGAGACGCCCATGACGATTTGCGGGGCCCGGCCCTGCAGCACGAACGCCACGATATGCTGGTTTTTGCCCTGCATGCTGATGGTGTGCTCAAACGCACCCGACACCACATCAGCGCTACCACCAATCAGTGCCTGCAACGCCTTGGCGCCGCCTGCAAAATCGGAAATCTGGACATCCAATCCTTCATCTTTGAAATAACCTAGCTGCTCGGCAATGGTCAAGGGCAGGTAGTAAAACAGGTTCTTGCCGCCGACCGCGATCGACACCCCGGTCTTTTCCGGAGTCTGCGCAAACAGCTTGCCATTGAACGTAAAGTACCCCGCCAGGAACAGGCAAAGGGCGATGCCGCACTGCTTCCAATTGAATTTCATTTTGCTTGTCTCCTCAAGTATCAATCGATATTCCAAGGTTGCTGTAGCGTTGCCGGCGACAGCGCTACGTCATTTTATGCTGCCATCTCGCGTGGCTTATGTTGTGTGGCTTATGTTACATGGCTCATATTGCGTCGCCTATAAACGAATTGTTGTCCTCAGTTGGCCGCTCTGTTTATTGCCTGATCAGGGTTCAGGTCGCCCGGCGATCCAGCATGGCGCGCGCGATGGTGCCGGCATCGACGTATTCAAGTTCGCCGCCGACCGGCACACCACGCGCCAGACGGCTTACCTGCAGGCCACGGGCCTTCATGGTTTCGCTGATGTAGTGTGCCGTCGCCTCGCCCTCGTTGGTGAAATTAGTGGCCAGCACCACTTCACTCACCACACCATCGGTGGCGCGTCCCACCAGTTTTTCTAGCTGAATGTCTTTGGGGCCAATGCCGTCCAACGGCGACAAGCGCCCCATCAACACGAAATATAAGCCCTTAAAGGTAAGAGTCTGCTCAATCATCAATTGATCGGTGGGGGTTTCAACCACACACAACAAGCTCGAATCCCGCTCTGGATCAAGACAGGTTTCGCATACCTCGTTCTCGGTAAAGGTATTGCACAACGCACAGTGGCGAATCTGTTCGACAGCTTGCGTCAACGCACACCCCAACAGCGCGGCGCCATCACGGTCGTGCTGTAACAGGTGATACGCCATGCGTTGGGCCGATTTGGGGCCGACACCCGGCAGATGACGCAGGGCTTCAGTCAGCAATGTAAGGCTGGAGGGGGTTTTCACATCAGACCTTGCGTTCAAAAAACCGATTCGTAGTGTGACGCCGTCGGGAACGGCGGGCAGAAATTTTGCAAATGTTGCAGCAGTATGTAACGCTTCGGATGTGCAATGCAACCTTGCAATGCATGCTTCTGCGAGCTGCTACCCTATCCATCGAAACGATGCTTGCCTGCGCCTTAGCAACGGCAGCCGCAAACATCGCCTCCCGTAAGGCCATCATCTCCAGCGACGCAACGTCAAGAATCTTTCTTTCATCCGCAGCAGAATCAGAACGGCATCTTGAAACCGGCTGGCATGCCGGCGGTCAAACCCGACATTTTTTCCGCCGACAACGCCTCTGCCTTGCGCACCGCATCGTTAAAAGCAGCGGCAACCAGATCTTCCAGCATGTCCTTATCGTCGGCCAGCAACGACGCGTCAATCGACACACGTTTAACGGCGTTCTTGCAAGTCATCAAGACTTCCACCAGGCCCGCGCCCGACTCACCTTCAACTTCGATCAAGGCCAGTTGGTCTTGCATCTTCTTCATGTTGTCCTGCATTGCCTGAGCTTGTTTCATCAGCCCTGCCAGTTGACCCTTCATCATGGTGCTTCTCCTAAGTAAAAAAATTGCGGAACAGAGTTCAGGCGCCACTGAAGCGTGGTGAATTACTCTGCCCCCCCAACTGATCAAGTAAAAAACCGCTTAAATTGCAAAAAAATAACAGGAGAGAGATTCAATCTCCAAAACTCCCTCAATCCAATGGCCGAATCGACCCCGGCACAATCGACGCGCCAAATTCACGCACCATGCTCTGGATGAACGGGTCATTCTGTGCTGTCTGTTCCGCCAGACGCTGCCGCTCGGCCTGCGCCGCCATCGCCTGTGCATGAGTGGTGTGATGCACCGTGCCCAGTTCGGTTTCAATCTTCACCGTGCAACCGAAATGTTCGCCGAGTGCAGCCGCCAGTTTATCGACGCTACCGGCTGCCGAGCGCAAAGTAGCAAACGGAATCCGCAAATTGAACTGCACGACGGCGCCACTGCTCTCGCAATTGACCAGCTCACTCTGCAGCGCCAGTTGCTGAACCACGCCACGCACCGCCAGGTTGGCTGCCAGCAGCGGCCAGTTACCATCCCAATTCAGGCTGGGGACTGGCTGCAGAACCAAGGGCGGCAACTGCTGCGGCGCAACGGCTGGCTGCGACACTGGCAACACTGGTGACACTGGCTGCGGCACTGATTCGGCACGCGACCGCGGCCGCGTTTGAAGCCCCGCAGCTCCACCAGCAGCGCGCGCCGACGGCATCGATTGCGAATACGTTTCAGTTTTTTTTTCAGCCACCGAACTGGAAAAATCGGTATCCGGCAAATCTGTGGGCAGAGGAATATCCTCCTCCCAAGGCGGCATGGACGAATTTTGCGGCACGTATTCTGGCACGGATGGTGCGGCTGGTTTGGCAGCAACCGAAACCGGACCAGCCTGCGCCGCCGGAGCAGCAGCAGCCGCTACCGCTGACTGAGCAGAGCGTGCCGCACCAACCTTGCGCGAAGACGCCGCACGCGCCGCCTCCAAAGCTGCCCGGGCCGGACTCATGCCACTGATATCAGTGCGCGCTACCGGCGCACTGATGCTGGCAGTCGGCGCGGTACCAGTCAAGCGCGCCGCAGCAGATGTCGTGGATGTCGCGGGGGTGGCAGATGCCACCTGCGCCGGGCGCGACAGCGGCGCTGCTGCCGGTGCAACGGCAGGCTGTGGGCGCGGCCTCGCTGGCGCTGCTGCCGCCACAGTGCTGCCATCGGACTGTGGGCGGAACGCCAGCATGCGCAACAAGGTCATCGAGAATCCGGCGTATTCATCCGGCGCCAACCCTAATTCGTTACGGCCGTGTACCGCGATCTGGTAAAACAACTGCACTTCTTCGGCATCGAACAATCCAGCCAAACGGATGATTTCTTCGCGCTCAGGCAAATCGTCGGCCAGCGCAGCCGGCACGCTCTGCGCCAGCGCGATACGATGCAGCAGAGTGCCGAGATCTTGCAGTGCGGCGCTGTAGGACAAGCTGCGCGTGGCCATGTCGTCGGCCACCGCCAGCAGAGCGGCGCCATCCTTGGCCGCCAGTGCATCAAGCACACGAATCAGGTAAGACTGATCGAGTGCTCCCAGCATGCCCTGCACTGCTTCCAGGGTGACCTTGCCGGCGGCATACGCAATTGCCTGGTCGGTCAGCGACAAGGCATCGCGCATCGCGCCATGCGCCCCCTGTGCCAGCAGCCGCAAGGCCGGAGTTTCAAATTCAATTTGTTCCTGCCCCAGGATGTTGTCCAGGTGGCTGATGATATGCCCCGGCGGCATCTGCTTGAGGTTGAACTGCAGGCAACGCGAGAGCACTGTTACTGGAATTTTCTGCGGATCGGTGGTGGCCAGAATGAACTTGACATGTTCGGGCGGCTCTTCCAGCGTCTTGAGCATTGAATTGAACGCATGATTGGTCAGCATGTGGACTTCGTCGATCATGTAGACCTTGAAGCGCGCGTTAGACGGCGCATACACGGCCTGCTCCAGCAGTTGCGCCATTTCATCGACGCCGCGGTTGGACGCTGCATCCATCTCGATGTAGTCGACGAAACGGCCGGCATCAATCGCCACGCAGGCTTCGCACACACCGCAGGGCTTAGCAGTAATGCCTCCATTGCCGTCAACGCCGATGCAATTGAGCGATTTCGCCAGAATCCGCGACAAGGTGGTCTTGCCAACACCGCGCGTGCCGGTGAACAGATAGGCATGATGCAAGCGCTGCTGCTCCAACGCATGCGTCAGAGCCCGTACGACGTGTTCCTGGCCGACCAGTGTATCGAAGCTTCTGGGGCGATATTTACGGGCGAGAACTTGGTAGGACATATGATTGCGAAGGAGCGAGTATGCGCTGTTGGTTGTGAAATGCTGATTAGCTGGAACTAGCGACATTTTACCTGACAGACGCGAACAACACGCTTTTTAAACTTGCGTCGGCGTGCCATTTTTCTGCGGCAAACATCTTCAGCCGCGGCCGGCCCGGGCCGAACTGAGGAAACGCTCGATCCGGCATTGCTCTGGGGCCGGGAAACTATGACAAGATAGAGAGCCAGACTGTAGAATCAAACGCTCATTGAGCTGACAAAAATACCAGGAGATCGATCATGCCAGTGGAAACCCAGGAAATGAATAATCAAGTCGCAGAGCTCTACGGCAACAACCTTTTCCTTGACGATCCGGCCCTGCAGGCCGGCGTAAAACGCCTGCACGCAGAATGGCACGCCGCCGACCTGGCGCGCTACGGCGCCGAACCGGGCAGCCGCGAAACCTGGCAACTGGCCGAGCTGGCGAACCGCCATCAGCCCGAACTGAGCACTTTCGACCGCCTCGGCAAGCGCATCGACGTTGTCGAATTCCATCCATCATGGCATGCGTTGCTTGGCTTGTTGCGCCGCGAAGGGCTGCACGCCCTGCCGTGGATCAAGCCGCACAGCGGCAGCCACGTAGCGCGTGCCGCTGGCTATTTCCTGCACGCTCAGGTCGAGGCTGGTTCGCTCTGCCCGACCACCATGACCTTTGCTTCGATTCCGGTCCTGCAACAGGAACCGGCGCTGTTTGCAGTGCTGCAAGGAAAATTATTATCATGCCAACATGATGCGCGCGATCTGCCGCTTGAACACAAGACTTCTGTCCTTATCGGTATGGGCATGACGGAAAAGCAAGGCGGCTCCGACGTGCGCAGCAACACCACGACGGCAACGCCAATGACAGGCGGCGGCGGGCGCGGTGCCGGCTACCTGCTGAACGGCCACAAGTGGTTTTTCTCGGCACCGATGTGCGATGCCCACCTGGTGCTGGCGCGCACCGAGATGGGCTTGAGTTGTTTCTTCGTGCCGCGCTGGTAGCCGGACGGCAGCAAAAATCCGATCCAGATCCAGCGCCTCAAAGACAAGCTCGGTAACCGCTCAAACTCCAGCAGCGAGGTTGAATTCAAGGACGCTTTCGGCATCATGGTAGGCGCCGAAGGCCGCGGCATTCCGACCATCATCGAAATGGCCAACCACACCCGCCTCGATTGCGTCATTGGCGCTTCTGGCCTGATGCGCCAGGCGTTGCTGCAGGCGCTGCACCATGCACGCCACCGCAGCGCTTTCGGACGCCGCCTGGCCGAACAACCGCTGATGCAAAACGTGCTGTCCGACCTGGCGCTGGAAAGCGCAGCGGCAACGCTGCTGATGCTGCAACTGGCAAGTGCATTTGAACACCCGGAAGATCCGCTGCAACGTGCCTGGCGCCGCATCGTTACACCAGCAGCCAAGTTTTGGATTTGCAAACGGGCGCTGGAGTTTACCGGTGAATGCATGGAAGTTTGGGGCGGCAACGGCTATGTTGAAACCGGACCGATGGCGCGCTTCTATCGGGAAGCGCCGGTCAATTCGATTTGGGAGCGTTCCGGCAATGTGATGTGCCTGGACGTGCTGCGGGCGATTGAACGCGAACCGGCCGGCTTTGGTCTGCTGCTGGCACAACTGGCCGAGGTGGCGGCAAGTCACGCCGGTCTGCGCAGCATGCTGGATGAATTGCGCAAGGACTTGGCGACACCGCCGCAACAACGCGAAATGCTGGCGCGCCGCTTTGTACAAAAACTGGTGCTGACAGTCCAGGGCGCACTGATGTTGTAGCACACGCCGACCGCAATTGCCGACGCCTTCATCAGCAGTCGCAATGAAGCAGCCGGCGGCCGCGTCTACGGCACGTTGGCGGCTGCGCATCTGCAACAGCAGATTTTGCAGCATGCTTGGCCACAGTAATTTCATGTGGTTAATCATTGGCCGCTACCGGTAGCCAAGCCTGGAAGGCCTGTTGAGCACAAACCGATTAGCCTCTGGGGCAGCTTGGCGAGCTGACGATTCAGGACTTCAGCAACCCCCGTTCAGAAATCGCGATTGCTCTTCTCTCGCCGCCAGCCATGCACAACCGGTACACGTACGTGCAGCGCATAGAAAAAGGCATTCCACCCCCCCTTTAAGCCAGGCCCTGCGGAGCTTCGATCCATATTGTCGTAACAGAAAATCTATACGCGCAAAACAAAGACCAGCTTATTTGTCTGCCCACAAAAAACCGGCAATCTCATTAACAAAGATTGCCGGTTTTTTATCAACCTTCAGAATCCGCGCGGATTCAATGCCCGCCAAATAACTTGAGAATATTCTGCTTCTCGTCCTCTTGGCTCGTCATCGGCGCCACCGCGGCTGGCGCGCGCGCCACAGGCACGCCGTCAGGGCCTATCTCGAGCGGGGCACTGCCGCCGCCCAAGCCTAGCGAGGCAATGAAGCCATTGCCCGGCGTAAAATTATCGAAATAAAATTCATTGTCGATCACGGTTATGCCCGCTGGCATCGGCATCTGGTATTCCGGAACCCCACGCAACGCGCGCGCCATGTACTCGGTCCAGATCGGCAATGCCAATTGGGCGCCGAATTCACGGCTGCCGAGGGTCTTCGGCTGGTCGTAACCCATCCAGGCTACCGCCGCCAAGCCGTTCTGATAACCCGCGAACCACCCGTCGAAGGCATCGTTGGTGGTACCGGTCTTGCCGGCAAGGTCGGTGCGACGCAATACATTGGTGCCAGCGCCGGTGCCCCGTTGCGCCACCGATTGCAACAGACTGGTCATGATGTAGCTATTGCGCGCATCGGGCACACGCGTTGCGTTTTGCCCTGCTATTTGTGGCTCAACCTTGGACAGTTCGACGCCGCGCGCGTCGGTCACCTGCGCGATCAGATAGGGGTTGACGCGATAGCCGCCATTCGCCAATACCGCATAGGCACTCACCAACTGCAGCGGCGTGACCTGCCCGGCACCTAAAGCCAACGGCAGGTACGGCGGAGTTTTATCGATATCGAAACCAAAGTGACTGCTCACAAATTCCTGCGCGTACTTGACTCCGATGGCGTCCAGCAGACGGATCGACACCAGATTCTTTGAGCGCTGCAAGCCGGTGCGCATCGGCATCGGCCCATCGGGCTGGTCGTCATCCTTCGGCTCCCAGGGGCCTTGGCCTGGGGCACCAGGATAGGATACCGGCGCATCGTTGATGATCGATGCCGGACCGAAGCCTTTTTCCAATGCCGCCGAATAAATGAACGGCTTGAAAGTCGAACCCGGCTGACGCCAGGCTTGGGTGACGTGATTGAATTTGTTTTGGTTGAAATCGAAGCCGCCGACCAACGCCCGGATTGCACCGGTTTGCGGCACCAATGAAACCATGGTCGCCTCGACCTGCGGCAATTGGGTAATCTGCCAGCCCTTGGCGGTATTGATGACGCGAATCACTGATCCCGGCTGGATACGCAGTCCTTTTGCTGCCTTTGGGCTCAACGCCGATGCCGCCAGACGCAAGCCTTCGCCGCTGATCGTCACCGTATTATCGCTACGCAACATCACTTGCACCTGCTTGGCATCGGCGCTCAGCACCACTGCCGGTAAGATGTCGTCATTATCAGGACGATCTTGCAACGCATCCTCGATTGCCTGGTCGCGATCATCGCCGGCGGGCGGCAGTTCGATGGTTGCTTCCGGGCCGCGATAACCATGACGACGATCGTAATCCATCACACCTTTACGTACCGCGTCATACGCCGCCTTTTGGTCAGCGGCGTTGAGCGTAGTGATGACGGTCAGGCCGCGCGTGTAGGTATCCTCCTTGTATTGGGCGTACAACATCTGGCGCACCATTTCAATCGCGTATTCAGCGTGCACGCTGTAGTTGTTACCTTTGGTCTTGACCTGAATATCCTCCGCCACAGCCTGTTTGTATTGGTCCGGACTGATGAATTTCAGCTCCAGCATGCGCTTCAGGATGTATTCCTGGCGGATTCTGGCGCGCTTCGGATTGACCACCGGATTGTAAGCCGACGGCGCTTTGGGCAAACCGGCCAGCATCGCCGCCTGCGCTAGTGTGACGTCCTTCAGGTCCTTGCCAAAATAGGTGCGAGCTGCCGCAGCGAAGCCGAACGAGCGCTGCCCGAGGTAGATCTGATTCATATAGACCTCAAGGATCTGATCCTTGCTTAACGCAGTCTCGATCTTGTAGGCCAGCAGCATTTCGTAGATCTTGCGTGAATAGGTTTTCTCGCTCGACAAGAAGACGTTGCGCGCGACCTGCATCGTGATGGTGCTGGCGCCTTGCGTCGCACCGCCATGCATGGTGTCGGTCAGGACCGCGCGCAGGATGCCGATCACATCTACCCCGCCATGCTGATAGAAACGCGCATCTTCGATCGCCAACACCGCATTCTTCATGTCGGCCGGAATATCATTGAGCTTGACCAGACTACGTCGCTCTTCGCCGAATTCGCCGATCAGGACATGATCGGCTGTATAGATACGCAGCGGCACCTTGGGCCGATAATCGGTGATGGCGTCAAGATCCGGTAATTGCGGCATCATGACCACCAGAGCATAGGTCACCAGCAATCCGCCGATGACTGCGCCTGCCAGCAACAGGCCGCCGATACTCAATAGAAGTGCGCGGGTCAGACTACCGCTTTGCTTGGACTTGTTTACATCTTGCTTGGATTTCTTTGTTGATGATATGGCAATATTCGATGGAAATAGCCCTGTATCGTACAACATGCCAGGGTAAAGAGCGTCGAATTGACCAGTTAACTTTCTCCACTGTGCGGCGCCAGTAACGCTTCAATCATTTGCCGCGTGGTTGCGGCGGCCAGTTCCGGCGTCTCCATCGGGAACAGGTGGCCACCTGGAATTTGCCGGAAAAACTTTCCTACCAGGCGCTTGGTAGCCTCCAGCCCGGCTTGTCGGCATTCGACCGAATCAACTCCGCCGACAAAACCGATGGGCAGCGGGAACTGTCGCTTCAGCACGCGGCCCATGTCATGCGGCAGGGTCCGATAGACAGCTGTTTCGATATCGCGCCGGAAGCGCAGGACCATATTGCCCTGCTCCTCTTCCAGGCCGTAATTGATGTAGTCACGCAGCACCTGCGGCGCCCAATTGGCGAACACCTGCTTGCTGGCGAAATGCTCATAGGCAGCTTGCGCACTTGGCCACAGATTGCGACGCCTGGCCGAAAACCGCGCCTGCGAGACACGGTTATCCAGGCCCAGCGCCTTTGCGCCGCGCAGCAAACCGGCACGCCAGCCAACCACCACCGGCGTATCGAGCATCACTACGCAGCGCGCCAGGTCTGGACGCTTTTGCGCCGCCAGCAGCGCCAACGCACCGCCCATCGAGTGGCCAACCATGATCACCGGCTGATCGTAACGGGCCGCCAATTCGTCGATCAACTCCTGCACCAAAGCCGGCCAGCCATCAGTCACAGGATATTTTGGATTATGAGCGTGAATATCCAGCGAACGAACGTCGTAGTCGTCTCGTAAATAATCAAGGAATTGCCGGTATGTACCGGCCGGGAAGCTGTTGCCATGAATGAAGTGCAAAATCGGTCGAGTCGGATAGGTCATAGCTGAAAAAAACGGTTTTAATTTTAGGGCTATATTTATGGCTATTATTCAGGTCAATTATTCAGGTCAATTATTCAGGGCTATTATTCAGGCCCATTAAAGACCCAAAACACAGGCGCGACAAAGGGAATTTTAGAGTCCCCGTTCAGGATCGCATGCGCCTGCAGGAGAGCTAACGGCCGTACCAATATCGGCGATGCTGCTCCCGGTATGTGGCCGCGGAGACGTCCGTATCGAATTTCAACATGATTGCGCCGTCCTCATCGCTGCGCAAAACCTTGACGCCCAGATCGATGTATCGCTGCAGCACTTGCTGCTTGGGATGCTGGAAACGATTGCGATATCCAACCTGAAACAATGCAATTTGAGGATCGACTTCATTAAGAAGAGCCGGCGTCGAGGAAGTACCGCTGCCATGATGCGGAGCCAGCAGAACCGTCGCCTTCAACCGCCCTGCATGCACCTCCACCAGTTGCGCTTCCTGAATCGCCTCGATATCTCCCGGCAGCACAATGGCATGATCTCCATGCGTAATCTTGATAGTGCAGCTGATGGCATTCGGGTTGTGCTTTTTCCCCAGCGGCGGCGCGTATAGACCGGCCTGCGGATACAGCATTTCAAAGCGCGTCTGTCCCCATTGCCAAGCCTGGCCGTCGTAGCAACGTCGATGATCGGTAGCGGCAACGGCAATCGGATGGGTGTGGGCAAGCGATGAATATACCTCCACCACGTTGATCCCCTTCATGATCGACAAGGCGCCGCCAGCATGATCGATATGGGCATGCGAAATGATCAGTGTATCTAGCGTATCGATGCCGCGCGCCCGCAAATAGGGAATAATAATGCGGCTACCCGCATCGGACTTGCCACCGTAGCCCGGGCCAGTGTCGTACAACAAACACTGCCGGGGCGTCTCCACCAGCACGGCCATGCCCTGTCCGACATCGAGCGCAGTGACCCGCATTTCTCCTTCAGCGGGTCGGCTACCGCCGTCAAGCAGCAACGGTAACCAGCCGAATAATGCGAGCCAACGCAACGGCCAGCCGCGCGGCGCTAGTATCCACAAGGTAGCCAACAGCGCGATCGCGATCGTCCACGGACGAGGCGCCGCCGCTTGCCATACCGAAAACGGCATTGCGCTGAGCCAGTTCAGAAATTGCGCCAATTGTTCCACCAGCGCGTGTGCCGCAAGCAACAGCCAGCGTGACAACGGCGCCGGTAGTACGCTGCCGGCCAGAGCCAGCGGCGTCACAAGCAAGCCGATCAAAGGAATAGCGAAGGCATTGGCAAGCGGCCCGATCAGCGATACTCGCCCAAACAGCAACACCGTCAAAGGCAACAAACCGATGGTCACCGCATATTGCTTCATGCCGGCCGCCTTGACACCGCGCCACCAATTGTCGGCTTTCGATGCCGCTTGGGTGCTGGCCGCTTGCATCCGTCCAAGTCCGGTGTAAAGGATAACCCCGACGGCACAGAACGATAGCCAGAACCCAGGCCAAAGCACCGCCCACGGATCAATCAGCAATACCAATGCCAACGCCATGCAAAGGACATGCGAAACACTGACAATCCGCCCGCCCCACAACGCCAGCACAACCACCAGCAACATGTACAAAGTACGTTGCGCCGGCACCCCGAATCCGGTCAGAAGCACATACACAAGCGCCGCCAGTGCGCCGCTCGCCGCCGCAACCTTCTGCGCCGGCAACACTAACGGCAATCTGGCTCCGGTAAAAAAGAACGGCGCCAAAGCGCCCCCATGACAGAGGCAAAAAGAGCAGCGATCATCGTAATATGTAAACCTGAAATGGCGACCAGATGACTCACCCCGGTACGATTGAACACTTCCCAATCGGACTGATCGATGGCGCGTTGATCGCCGATCACCAGCGCCACCAGCACACCGGCGTAGCGATGCTCCGGCAAAGCATTCAGAATGCGCTCGCGCAAACTGCTGCGCGCCACCTGAATCAAATTTCCCGGGCTGAGCACAAACGTTGTAAGCATGTGGTTCTTCAGATCCTGCTTGCGATCCGGGCGCACATAGCCGGTGGTACGCAGATTGCGTTCCAACAACCAGGCTTCGTAGTCGAACAAATGGGGATTGGCATTGCCATGAGGACGCTTCAAACGCACGGTCAACTGCTGGCGAGATCCTGCCAGGATGCCGGGCATGATCGACTCGACAGTCTCGTCCTGCCCTTCTTCAGCATAAGCAGAGGGAGGATACCAGGCCAACGACAAGCGCCTTGGCACAACCGGCAATTTGCCCCCCCTGTTCCAGCACTCGCTCGACAGCAAAGGTGAAGCTGACGCCACGCTCAAAATGCGAAGGCAAGCCATCGACCACTCCGATCAGCGTAATGTCTCGCCCCTCCCACTCTGGGGGCAATTCCTGTTGCAGATAATATTGAGCGAACAATCCCGCCCAGGCGAATCCGAACAACATACCGGCGATAAATTTTGTAGATAATTCAAGCCAGCGAAAACGCGCTTTGCCAGCGATGATGAACGCGGCCGTCGGCAGCACCAGCAGACAGATCAGCAGCCAGCTCGCGCACAATCCCGCCTGCATTTGCAAAAAGACAACCCCAAGCACGAAGCCAACAAGGGCGCTGCGCATTCCAGTCCGACTTAGCGCAGCGCTGCCAGGCGCGGCAACGCGGCGCGGGCGTTAGCGGAGGTTACGCGCGCCAGCTCAGTAACTGTCATGCCACGCAATTCGGCCAGCGCCGCGCCGATCCGCGGAATCTCGTGAGGACTGTTTTTTTTCGGATGCAGCCAGGATGGCGACATATCCGGGGCATCGGTTTCCAGCACCAGCGCAGCAATCGGCAACTCGGCGGCCAAGCGGCGAATCTGTAAAGCACGCGTGAACGTCATCGCGCCGCCAAAACCGAGCCGGAAACCGAGCCGGACAAAAGACTCGGCTTGTTGAAAGCTGCCGTTGAATGCGTGGGCGATCCCGCCCGCCACCTTGATGCGGCGCAAATGTTTCAAAAGAATATCTTGCGAGCGCCGCACATGCAGCAGCACCGGCAACGCAAACTCGCGGGCCAGTTTCAACTGCTCGACATAGAAATACTCCTGTTTTTCGCGCAACGGGCCTTGCTCCATGCCGAGAACAAAAAAGTCCAGACCGATTTCGCCAATTGCCACGAAACGCGGATCGGCCATTGCCGAAACAATCGCCGCGCGCAACGCCAGCAAATCGGATACGTCAGCCTGCGGTACATACAGCGGATGAATACCTAATGCGTAAGTGCAGTTCGGTAACTGCGCCGCATGGCTGGCGACGACCCCGAAATTGGCGCGCTCGACCGCCGGTATGACGATCCATTCCACCTGCTGCCGTGCGGCTTCAGACGCAACCGAGGCCTGCTCGCCAGAAAATTCGGCAGCGCCCAGATGGCAATGCGTATCGATCCACATGCAGGAACCTTTAGGAAATTGATTGGGTTTTGACGTTGCGAAGCATCAACCAAGATTGATAGACTGATATCGTAGCATGCGTCAACTATGCGCCGTGTAAGCATCCGCATAAACAATCAATCGCACAAGCCCAGAGCCTGATATATGATGCCCAAAAGTATTTAGAAAGCAATACCGCCGAGGGTGTGCTGGATTTTGTGTAAACGGAATTTCGTTTAATTCGGCTTCATCCGTTCTTCAAACTGGATAGTGAAGCGGTTAAGTGCTCCCTTCCAGTCCCGCAATGGCATCGTCCACTTCTT
>NZ_JBIIVN010000204.1:0-3690 GCF_044339385.1 Collimonas sp.
TAGCTCCTTGAACTCCGCCGTGTACATCTGTTTTGGTATCTTCTTCATTGCTGGTCTTTCCAAAGGATCGTTGATTTTACGTTACCTATGGAAGACTAAATTTCGGGGGAAGCTCAAACAGCAGACGACGTACCAGTGTTGGCCTGATCAGCCAGTCCCAGCAGCGTTGCATCATTTGCGCGCGCTATTGACAGGTGGCATAAGGTCCATAACAAAACCAACGCCACGCACTGTGCGGATGTATCCGTCGCCGATCTTGCGGCGTAAGTTGGTCATATGCACGTCCAACGTATTGCTGATATTTCCCTGATGCCCTGGCAATGCCAATTCTTCCAGGATACGGCGCGTCACCACCCTGTCGGCGCGTATCAGCATAGCGCTGAGTATTGTGTACTCACTGGGCGTCAGCTCGGCCAAGTTACCGTTCACCCTGACTCGGCGCGTCGGCATATGCAGCAGCAGGCCGCGCAGCTCCAGGGAATCGCTGTCAAAACCATAACTACGTCGCGCCAGCGCCCTTACACGCGAGACCAGTTCGGCTAGCACGAAGGGTTTGGCAAGATAGTCGTCGGCACCGCTGTCGAGGCCTGACAAGCGATCCTTGATAGCGTCGCGCGCGCTGACGATAATAATGGGTACTGTTTTCTTATCCCGACGCAAATCCTTCAATAAATTTAAACCGTCGCCGTCAGGCAAGCCAAGATCTAACACTACTAATTCGCACTGACCAGAATCAAGAATGCGAAAGGCATCGTGGAGCTGGCGGACCCACGTGACGTCCATGCCCTGCTCCGACAATGCGATGCGGATACCATTACCCAGGTCCAGATCGTCTTCAATCAACAATATTTTCATGTCTTGCATTTAGCCATCCTCATGGCAGACAATCTAAATATTGTCAAATGGGATTGGCCATGTATGCAGGATTAATCTTAAAATCATTTAGGAGGACTTACTCTAGCAACTAAAGCTGATATTGGCCCCTAATGTGCCAGGTCATCCACCGGATATCCTGGCTCTAAACCGCTCTGCCTGTTGGACTTCCTCCCCCTTTTTAGCTGGCGACCAATATCATCGTGAAATCCAACTCCTTCTCTTCCCTGCCCTTGGCGCCAGCGCTGCTCAGCAATCTTGACAGCCTCGGTTACCACGAGATGACGACCATTCAAGAGCAAAGCCTGCCGGTGATCCTGGAGCGTCACGACCTGATCGCTCAAGCCAAAACCGGTAGCGGAAAAACCGCTGCATTCGGCATAGGCATCCTGCATAAACTTAATCCGACGTATTTTGCAATCCAGGCACTGGTGCTTTGTCCGACACGCGAGCTGGCTGACCAGGTTACAAAGGAATTGCGCCGGCTTGCGCGATTTGCGGGCAACGTCAAAATACTGACCCTGTGCGGCGGCTCGCCGATGGGCCCGCAGATTGGCTCGCTGGAGCATGGCGCGCATATCGTGGTTGGCACGCCAGGGCGCATCCGCGACCATATCGGCCGCGGCAGCATCAATCTGGGTACCGTGCAGACGCTCGTGCTGGACGAAGCTGACCGTATGGTCGACATGGGCTTCTACGAAGAAATCTCCGGCATCGTCAGCGCCTGCCCGGCACGTCGCCAGACGCTGCTGTTTTCTGCCACCTATCCGGATGATATTCGCAAGGCAAGCGCGGAATTTCTGCGTAATCCGGTCGAAGTAAAGGTCGCAGCACAACATGATGGCGGCCGCATCGAACAGCGCTTTTATGAGGTCTCATATGAAGGCCGCAATGCTGCCGTCGCACAATTGCTGAATCACTATAAGCCGGTATCCACGATTGCCTTTTGCAACACCAAGATCCATTGCCGTGAACTGGCCGCGGAACTTTGTGAACAGGGCTTCAGCGCCCTGGCGCTGCATGGCGAGCTGGAACAACGTGAGCGCGACGAGATTTTGGTGCGCTTCGCCAATCAGAGCTGTTCGGTGCTGGTAGCCACCGATGTGGCCGCGCGCGGTCTGGATATACAGACCTTGGGGGCGGTTGTCAATGTCGACGTTTCGAAGGACACCGAAGCCCATATTCATCGCATTGGCCGCACCGGACGCGGTCAGGACAAGGGATTGGCATTGAGTCTGTGCGCACCCAACGAGAAGAAATGGGTCAAGTTGATCGAAGACTACCAGCAAGGCCCAGTGAGCTGGTTTGACCTGCATCAACTCAACCCCGCCGAAGGCGAACCATTGACCGCGCCAATGTTAACGCTATGCATCATGGGTGGCAAAAAGGACAAGCTGCGTCCCGGCGACCTGCTTGGCGCGCTGACCGGCGATGCGGGCCTTAGCAAGGAACAGGTCGGCAAAATCAACGTATTTGAATTACTTACTTACGTGGCGCTTGATCGACGTGTGGCAAAGCAAGCGCACACCCGCTTAATCGCCGGCAGTATCAAGGGAAAGAGCTTCAAAATGCGCTTCATCTGAGCCCGTTGGCGTGCCTGTTTATGAGCAGGCCTGGCCGACTTCGGTGATGCTCAGGCATGCGGTACTACAGCGCCTCCTGCCGAGCATCCGTCTCGGACCATACAAAATACAAAGTCGTCTAAAAACATTTTTGAATGCGCACTCGATAATTACATTCACTTTGTCAATCTTGCAATTGTAAAAATGTGTTAAATTTCCTATTGGAAAATATTTCAATAATTAAATCTGAAACCTGGCGCAACAGCTAAGCCAGAATGACGCATAGGTGACTGTAAGCCGCCTAAGCAACCGACATGCTAGTTGAGTGCTTCGTAAGCAATGGCGCAATGGCGCTGCAGAAATGGCGATCTCTTGTTTTGCGACCACGCATGATGCAAAAACACCGCCTGGATGTTGCATGATTGACGCAGAACTACGCCAGCGTAATGCGGTTCGACTTGATCGATGGTCGGCAGCATGAGAGAAGACTTTCCTTCCATGAAAAGACATATATTTTTACGGGAGTGTAGCTATGGTTGAGTGGCAAGAGCAGCAAATGCAGTCGATTCTGGGCGCGAAAACCGTGCCGATCCTGTTCACCACCTTGTCAGACGTCGCCAAACAACTTGGCTTCGATTACTGTGCTTACGGCATGCGTTTGCCATGGCCGGTGGCTCAGCCGAAATTGATCATGCTCAACAATTATCCGTCGAGCTGGCAGCAACAGTACACGCAACAAGAGTACGTCAAGGTCGATCCCACCGTCTCGCACGGGAAACGCTCGACCTTGCCGCTGGTCTGGCACGACAAGAGCTTTACCGCCAGCCCATCATTTTGGGAAGATGCGCGCTCCCATGGACTGCATGCGGGCTGGGCGCAATCGTGTCACGATGCGAAGGGGATCGGCGGGTTGCTTAATCTGTCGCGCTCGGATGAACATATTTCCCGCAAAGAGCTACGCGACATAGCGCTCAAGCTATCTTGGCTGGTTGACGTCGCACACGAGGGATCATCGCAGTTGCTCATCGAGAAATATTTACCTGAAGCGGTCACGCAATTGACCGCACGTGAAATCGAGGTACTTCAGTGGACTATAGTGGACCCGGAAATCCGGACAATAGTTTAAGGAGTATCCGGACAATAGTTTAAGGAGTATCCTGCACTGAACAACGAAGGCAGGATATGAACGAATTAAAACGAAACAGTTTCAGCGGACAACAAAAAGCGAAGGTGGCACTGGATGCGGTACGAGGTC